>DASQLL010000056.1:0-26964 GCA_035630035.1 Pyrinomonadaceae bacterium
CAGCGCGAGCAGCACGAGCGGCACGGCGACCGCGCGCAGCAGACGCTCGCCCCAGAAATAGAGCGTCACCCCCGCGAGCAGCACGACGAGCGACATGCGCTGCACGAAAAGCTCCGCCCCGGCAGTCCCCGCCCACAGCGCGAGCAGCGCGGCGACGACCGCAACCGCGCCCAACATCACGCGCGGGCGTTTCTCGATTGCCGCGAGACGACCGCGCTCGGCCCAGAGGATGTAGCCGATGATGAATGGAATCAGAAGTCCGTGCGAGTAGTTCTCGTCATCCCACCAGAAACGGCCCAGCCTCGCCAGCACGCCCCAGTAGACGAATGCGACCGAGGCTGCGAGCAGCAGTGGCTTCCAGATTTGTCTCTGCGATAGGGGTAGGGACATTTTTAACATACGCCCGGAGGGCAACTTACTCGAAGCGGGAGGAGCAACCAGACGCGCGGACAAGTGCGAAGGGATTTTAGCTCGCGCCTTGCGTTTCCCCTGTCTCTGAAGGCGAGCGACGCAGGAAACTGCGCGCGCGCCTTTTAAGATTATCCCACCGCAGGCACGACCGGCAACAAAAATTGAGCGGAAGGCATAGAGATGTGTCAGATGTTGGCGATGCTAAAACCCGACCGTCAAGTGAAGGCGTCCTGCAATGCTGACAGATACGCTCTCTCTTGACGGTCGGGTTTCCACCTTGAACCCACCCTTGGCTCGTTAAGCCCGCCCCTTGCTCGTTAAACTTTACTGCTGCTTGAAGCGGTCGCGGTACTCGGTCGAGGCGAGGAACGCCTTGACCATCTCCGCGTGCCGGAAGTCGCCGCCGAACTGTTCGAGTTTGCCGAGCCAGTTGGCGTAGCCGCCCGGATCGGGGTCGCGGCGCAGGTAGCCGAAGTACTGCATCATCACGAATGCCTTGTTAAGCTCCAGACGCGAGAACTCTTCGTTCTCGACGATTCGCGCCAGCACGTCCGCGCGCGTCGCCGTCCTGTTCTGGAGCGAGTCCACTAGCGCGTCGCGCTCATTTCTTAACGGCATGACGCCCATCGAGGCGAACAGCGCGTCAACGAACTGGCTCGAAGTCATAGAGCCGTAGCGCGCGTTGAAGTCAGCGCGTTGCACCCAGTTCTGTAAGAACGCTTTCTTGTTGGCCGCGATCTCATCCTGCCAGCCCGTCTCGCCCACGACGATGCCCTTCTCGACCTCCTGCGTGTCGGCGACGAACTCGTTGAAGAGAACCGCACGCCCGAACGATGCGCGGTACAGACGGTAGACGAGGTAGCCCGTCTCCTTGAACTCGATGGAGAGGAAATATGCGGCGGACACATCAATCCGCATCGCCTCAACGCAGCGCGCGTTCGTGCCGCACGCGGCGATCTTGTCCGTCCAGAAAGCGCGCCCGACCTCGTCCGGCTCGCGACCGAGGAAATCAACGTAGTGCTGGCGCACGAAATACTGCGCGTAGTCAATGGGGTTCTCGACGTTGCCGTAAGACATCAGCACGGCGGCCAACTCAAGATTGTCAATTGCCTTTTGCAGACTCGACTTGGCCTCGGTCAACTGTCCCTGCGTGACCTGCGAGCCGGCGCTGGCCGCGAAGGTGAGCGCGGTGGAAAGCGCCGTCTCGATGCGCGAGGCTGCCGGGAAGAGGCTGCGCTCCGCGCCGAAATCCATGAAGGCCTGCTGTATGTCGGCGACCACGGAAGCGATACCGCTGGCTGCGACGGAATTCTGCTCGCTCGTGACCACCGAATTCGTGGGAGGCGATACGAGCGTCGTCGCAAGCTCGTTACTGAGAACCTGCGCGTCGCGCCTCGCCTTCAAGACGCTCGTGTGCGCCTTTCCTGTGGGTGTGGGAGCAGGCGTCGGCGCTGGCGTCGGAGTCGGTGTCGGTGTCGGTGTCGGAGCGGGTGTCGGCGCGGGCGTCGGCGACGGCGCGGGAGTAGGCATCGGCGTCGGTTGCGGGGTAGGCGCGGGTGTCGGAGTGGGCGAGGGCGTCGGCGCCGGGGGCGCTGTCGCCGCCGCGAGCGCGACGGAGTCGTAGCCAACGTCCTTGCCGTCCGTGCCCTGATTCTTGAAGGAGGAGACGGGCGCGAGGCTGTAGTCGCCCGACGCAGGGTTGCTGAATGCGGCCTGCTCGATGGTCGAGGGGTAGAAATTGTCGGTCGGGTAGAAGTTCGGGTAGCCGCTGCTTCCGCCCGCGATGAGGTTGCGGCGTATGACCGAGTCGGGGAAGTATGCGGCAATCGTCCCCTGCCCCGAAGCCTGATCCTGCCCGATGATGCCGTAGGTGTTGTGGCGCATTAAGTTGTTCGTAAAGACAAGACCCGTGCTGGCCGGCCCGTAGGTTTTAATGTCGCAGCCCGTGTGGAGGACTGTGTTGTGGTCAACGGTCACGTCCGGCATGTCGCTCACCTTCAGGAAATCGCCGTCGCCCCTCCAACGCTGGCCGTCCACGTCTATGAATAGATTGTTGACAATCCTTAGGCCGCGCCCGCGCTGGCTCGGCTGGGCCGTGTCCTTACCCAGAACGTTGATGCCCATGTGCGTGTGCTTCATCACGTTGTTCTGAATCAGCACGTCCTCTATCGTCGCCTGCGGCCCGCTGTCGCCTCGCACCGTGAGGTTGATTGCGCCGTAACCTGAATTTACGTCGCCCCAGCAGTTCTCCAAAACATTCCCCTCGAAGACTACGCGACGCGCGCTCTTCAGCTCGAAAAGATTCTTCACGCTCCAACGCGTCCCGGCGTAGGAGGGATCGCCCTGCCGCCACGACAGCGGCTTGAATAATAGGTTGCGCCGGATTTCGATGTCCGACGGCACAAGCCCGGCTATCGAAGGGGGCGAACCGCCGAACATAAGGTTCTCGCCCGACGCCTCAAGGTAGTTGTTCGTTATGCGGAACGGCCCCGGCCCGTTCCAGCCGCCGATGGCCTGCGCGTCTTGGTCTACGGATTTGAAGCTGGCGACGTAGCAGCCGGTGATGTCGGTCGAGGCGCTCTGAAGCGAGATGCCGCGCTTGAGAGTCTGGTGCGGGAACGCCGTTATGAGGCAGCGGTCGAGCACGAGGTGGTGCGGGACTTTGTCGAACGTGTTCTGCGCCGACGAGCCGTCGCCGAGTTTGACGAGGTCGAAGATCTGCGTCGCCGGATTCGACGGCCTTATCTCCAGACCGACGAGGCGGTAGTGGTGCGCGCCCGGCGCTGTCTGCAACGCAGCCTCGCCGAAGCCCGGCGATAGAAGCTTAGGCAGGAGCGGCGAGTCCGAAGGCGAGATGCGTCCGGTCGTGGGCGCGAGGGCGGAGTCGGGCGTCGAGGTGCGTATCGTTATCCACTCGGTTGACGCGCCCTTGTTCGGCAAGGTGAAAGGCCCCGTGAAGGATGCGCCCGCCTCAAGCACAATGGTGTCGCCGGGCTGGGCTGCGTTCAGCGCGGCCTTAAAGTCTCCGCCCGCCGGAACCGTTAAGGTGGCGGCGTTGGTCGCGGCTGCGCCGCACGCAATGAGGAAGAGCGCGAGCGCGGAGTAGCGTATGAAGTTGGCGAAGGAATGAGAGAAGAGAGAGAGAGACTTACGACGCGCGTCGTCGAGACGAAGGATACCCATTTGTTGAAACCCCACTTCGGTAGCCGGACGATCTCAATTGAGATTGAGACTCACTGGCTTTGCGGCCCACGCTCGCGCGTGGTGTGCCTTTAATCGGTGACGTTAGGACTGTGCCCGTTAGGAGGGGGCGGGTGCGCTCAATAGACCCGCGAACAGGGCAAAGCCCGCCTGTGTGAAACACGACAGGGACGGATTGGCCGGAGCGTTCGGATGGACGCCTAGACGTTTAGAATTCTGGTTGGAGACGAAAGGAGTTTTAAGAGAATGGCCGACGGATTTTGAGCCACCAATTGCGGGACTGACGCGCTTTCAGAGTGACTCAAAGCCAACTTCAAATCGTGCGAACGGGCGGGGCACATTCACTTATACGGAATGCGCTTGAGGTGAGACCCGGCCCACGCGGACTTACAGCGAAGGCCCGCAGGCGTTTGAAGTTTTGGTTTTCTCCGACCGCTTTCGGCAACCAGACAATCTCTCTCGACGGCTGAATTCAGGAATCAGCGAAACGGAAGAGACTCACGGCTTTGCGTCCCCGTCTCGCGACGGGTTTGCCCTTATCGTGTGCAATCGTTAGCTTGCGAAAAGATCACTTGCGATGCCCGAATTATTTGAATCGGGCCACAACAACCACAACTCATTAAACTCAATTTGACGATGTTTGTCAACGGCAATTTTTTTGTTGAAAATTCACGTCCAGACGCTCAGTCGAGCGGTAGTAGATACCGTTGTAAATGCCCGTATTCGGCCTCAAAAGTCTTATAAAGTCCCGGCTCGGCGTAGCGCAGATTAGGCGCGCTCTTTTTTGCCGCGATGTCGCGCGTCCACGGCAGGCCGCGGCGCTGTGCCATGTCGCGCAACGCCGAGTTGACGTGTCTGGTGGCGTTTGCGTATCCCGCGTTTTCGAGCGCCCAGCCGCGCGGGTCGAACGCTTCCGCGTGGTCGAGCACGTAAGCGATGGCGTCCGATAGCTCATCGTCGTCCGCGAGGAGTCCCGTCCGCTCGTTGACGTGATCGAGATTGACGCCGCACTGTTGACGATAGACGACGACGGGAGTTCCGCAGAACATGCTCTCGTAGATGGCGCGGCTCGCCCCCTCCTGACGTGAGAGGAGCAGCGACACATTAGAGTCGGCGACGATGCGCGCAACTTCGCCGTGCGGAATCATCTCGAAGATACGACAGTCGCCGTCCAGTCCGTATTGCCGCAGCAGATGTTCGACCGGCGCGCGAGTCCAGCCCATCTTGTAACCGATGAGCGCGAAGCGTAGTGCGCGCCCGCGCTCACGCTTGAAGCGCGCCGCCGCGCGGAAGAAGACTTCGTGCCGCTTGAGTGGGTCCCACGCCGCCACCATCACAACGTCGTAAGTCGCCGCGCGCTCTCGCTCGCGGGGTCGGAACGTGTCCGGGTCAACCCACTCGCCCGCGCCGACACGGATGGGGACGAGATTCGAGTCGAGGCTTTCGATGAACTCGAAGTCGGCGAGGCGAGGCGACTGCACTAGCACGTCCAAGTCCGCTCCCAGATACGAAAACAGCCCCGCATCCTGATAGCCCCAACTGCTCGGCTCAAGCACCAGCATGTAGCGCGAAGCGAGCGCGCCCAAGTCGTACACGGCGGCCATTGCGCGTATGCCTTCACCGTACATCACCATCAGTACGCCGCGCTCGCCGGTCTCAGCGTCGTAAGGCTTCAACACGATCAAGTCTCCCTGTCGCTCCGGGTCGAGGTCGGCGCGCGGAAAGCGCAAGCGCACGTGGTGATCCGCGCCGAACGAGCCGTATAGCTTTCTCAGTTCTCTTCCCTGCGCCGAGTTTATGAAGTCGAGGCGCAAAAGGTTCTCCGACGCGGGCGCGAGTTTGCCGTCGCGGTAGCAATTCTCCTGCACCAAGCGCATCAGGCGTGCCACGTGTTTCGCGCCGACCATCTCCGCGCCGAGATGCCTCCACACGTGAAGCATTCGCCGCGCCGCTTCGTAAGGCCGACCGCGGCGCAGCGCGAGACGCGAAGCCGCGCCCTCCCAAGAGGCGTAAAGTTTCTGGAGGGGGCGCGACTCATAGACGCGCTCCTTGAACCAGAGCCGACGCGCGGCGCGCGCCTGTCGCGGGTCAACCTCCTGCTCGCTCTGATTTTTTGTAGCGGTCATCGCTCTAAAGGTTATCCCACAACTCAGACGCCGCGGGGCGTCCCCGCGAGACGAAGGCGATAGTCGCGGAACTCGCCCGGACTGCCGTCTCGCCCGTCGCACGCGGCGAGGATGATGTTGACCATCTCGCGCGCCGTGACGAAGTGTGGGACGTAGCCGCCCGCGCGCGCGTCTTCAAGAAGCTCGCGCAGGAAACTTTGTATCAAGTCGCCGAGCATCGCCTCGCGGTCGGTCGAGTCCATGCCGTGGCAGTGGAGCTTGACGAAGACCCAGTCGGGCCTGCCCTCGACCGTTATCGCGGCGCGACGCCAGAGCCGCAGGCGCTCAAGCGTCGGCGGGTATGCGGTCGTGAGCGCGGCGTTCTCTATTTTCGGGACGGGAAGCTCCGCGGACTTCTGCGCGAAGTTGAGACCCAGAGGGCCTTGAACCATCAGCGGGAAAATTTCCGGCGCGCGCCCCACGCGCAAGTCCCGCCCGCGCCGGTGCGGCGCGCGGCGGTCGAGCGGCGGCGCGCATTCGTAGAGCGAGTTGATCTTCGGCACCTGCCCCGCACTCGGCGCGCAGGGGAGCGTCATGTCGGCGTAGCAGCCCGTCTCGGCGAGTATCTGCATCTCCTCGTCCACGCCGCAGTAGCGCCCGCCCACGGCGTTGGCGAGCGCCCAGTTGCCGTGGACGAAAGCGTAGCGCGCTTCGCCCTCGCCGTCCCATCGCGAAAGGCAACCGTGCGCGACGAGCGTATCGCGGAACTCGACGAGCGCGCTTCTTGTGCTCTCCGCGGTGTCGGGCTGACGCACGCCGTGGTGAAGGTGAATCTCTATCTCGCCCCAGCCGTCGTGACAATGCTCGGCCAGTTGCTCGGTCAGATGTTTGTGATACTGCTCGGCGGGCGAAAAGTAGGTGTGGCGGAACGGGAAGCCGTCGGCGTCGCGCCAGCGGTCGAAGATTTTCGGGTACACGCGGCACCACTCTTCGAGCCGTCGCTCCTGTACGTCGAGCGGCGCGAAGTCGTGCGGGGCTTCGGGCATGTAGGCCGGCTCGAAGTGATCCGCGAGCGCGATGATGAGGTGCGCGACGCCCACGCCGCTTGCGCGCCGCGCGAGCCGCTGCCATCCGTAGGCAGGGAGCCAGCGGAGCGATTCGAGCGCCTTTGCCACTTGCGAACCCATCATGTATGTGGAAATTCTTGAGAGAAGGGCGTGGAGTTATACGATCTTGTTCACGGGAATCGGTTAGCCTCTGGTCGTCCGGCCTCGCGCGCCGCGGGCAAGATTATTCTATCACCGGGCGGCTTACGCGGATTAAAAATTTAGGCGCTTCGATTCCGGGTATAATTCGGAGGCCGAGAGCGCTTGGCAGTTCCGACAGCCTTACGGACTGAAGAATCTGAGATGACATCGAATCAACCAACGCGCCCCGGCGACGCGCCTACTGAACTGCTGGCCGTCTCGTTCTCTTACCCGCCGCTCGCCTATCCGCGTTCAAGTCAGGTCGCGCGGCTGCTCAGGAGCATTCCCTTCAGCACGACACTCGTCTGCGCCGACGAGCGCGGCGCGCGACGCGACCCTACTATAGAGCCGGACGCGGAGTCGCGTTTGCGCGCGTGCCTGCGCGTCCCTTTCCCCGCGAGCCGCTTGCGCGCGCGCGCGGACGCCGTTGCCGCGCGACTGCGTCTGCCCGTGTGGGGCAAGATTCCAGACCAGTATGCCTCTTGGGTTCGGCCCGCCCTTCGCGCGGTCGGAGAGTTCGCGAACCGGCACGACTACAAACCCGACCTCGTCGTTAGCTTCGGCCAGCCGATGAGCGACCACCTCGCCGGCCTGAAGCTCAAGGAGCGATTCGGCGTCCCTTTGATCGCGCACTTCAGCGACCCGTGGATGGACAATCCCTTCAACCGTCATGGCCCGCTGGCGCGACGTGTAAACCTCTCGCTAGAGCGGAGAGTGATGAACGGCGCGGACATGCTCGTCTTCACCTCGCGCGAGACCGTTGACCTCGTGATGGCGAAATACCCGACCGCGTGGAAGAGCAAGGCGCGCGTGCTGCCGCACAGCTTCGATTCAACGCTCTACGCGCGGGGCGCGGGCGGAAGCGGCGACGAAATAATCGTCCGCTACACGGGCGAGTTCTACGGCAGGCGCACGCCGCGCCCGCTGGCCGAGACGCTGCGCGCTATACTCTCCGCTTCGCCGCGCCTGCTTGAAGGCGTCCGCTTCGAGCTTATCGGCTCGGTCACGACCGAAGCGCTCGCCGAGTCGGGCCTCGAAGGTCTGCCCGAAGGGCTTGTGACGTTGAGGCCGCCCGTCAACTACGCCGAGAGCCTTTCGCTCGCAGCCGAGGCGGACGGACTTCTGATCATTGACGCGCCAGCCGCGCGAAGCGTCTTCCTTCCGTCGAAGCTCGTTGATTACATCGGCGCGGGCCGCCCCATTCTCGGCCTCACGCCGCCGGGCGCGTCCGACGAATTGATAAAGGGACTCGGCGGCTGGACGGCAGACCCCTCGGACGACGAAGCGATGCGGCGGGCCGCGCAGGCCTTTCTCACCTTCCTCTCTCGAAACCGGGAGGAGCGGCGACTGTGGGGCAATCCAGAAGTGCGTAGGATTTATGAAGTCGCCTCCGTGGCCGAGAGGTTCGAGGCGATGTTGAGAGAGGCGCTGAGCTGACTCGACGCTCGCGCGCGTCGCATCAACGACGCACGACTCCCGCCGTCGCTTCGTTAAGCATGCGGAAGTCGCAGCCGACATCTCTTCCGTCGGTCGCCTTCCCTCTGTAAGCGCTGCCCGGCGCGAGGCTGTAGTCGCCGCCCGCGAGGTCTGCTAAATCCATCTTCGCTAACTTCGTCGGGTAGAAATTATCCGAAGGGTACGCCCTCGCGTCCGCGCCCGCGATGAGGTTGCGGCGGACGATTGCGCCGGGCGCGTAAGCGCGAAGCGTGTCCGTGCCGGAGGCTCGATCCTGTCCGATGAGGCCGTATGAGTTGTGCGGCAGAAGGTTGTTCGTGAAGACCAAGCCTTCGCTTGCGGGGCCGTAGATTGTCAGCACGTTTCCCGTGTGCAGAACCGTGTTGTGATCCACGACGACCCCCGGCATGTCGCTCAACTTCAGAAACTCGCCGTCGCCGCCCCAACGTTTCCCGTCAATGTCCACGAAGAGATTGTTGACGACCCTTACGCCGCGCCCGCGTCCGCTTGGCTGCGATGTGTCTCTGCCCAGAATGTTCAGTCCGTTCGGCGCGTGCGCCACTATGTTGTTCTGAATCAGCACGTCCTCTATCGTCGCCTGCGGCCCGCTGTCGCCTCGCACGGTGAGGTTGATCGTGCCGTAGCCAGAGCTGACATCGCCCCAGCAGTTCTCAAGCACGTTCGCTTCTATAACGACCCTCCGCGCGCTTTTAAGCTCCAGGATATTTTTGACGCTCCAACGCGCGCCCGCATACGAAGGCTCGCCGCGACGCCACGAGAGAGGCTTGAAGAAGTGGTTGCGTCTTATCTCGATGTCCGACGGCACGAGGCCGCGTATGGCGGGCGTCGCGCCTCCGAACAAGAGGTTCTCGCCCGCGGCCTCGATGTAGTTGTTGACGATGCGGAACGGGCCGGGGCCGTTCCAACCACCGATGGCTTGCGAGTCCTGCTCCGCGGACTTGAAGCCCGCGACGTGCGAGTTGACGACGGTTGTCTCCGCGCTGTTGAGCGCGATGCCGCGTTTTAAGGTCTGCTTGGGGAAGGCCGTGATGAGGCAGCGGTCGAGGACGAGGTGATGCGGAACTTTGTCGAGCGAGTTCTGAGCGGGCGAAGCGTCGCCCAACTTCACGAGGTCGTACACGAGCGCGTCGGCTGTCGCCGTCCTTATCTCCAGACCGACGAGGCGGTAGTGGTGCGCGCCCGACGCGGTCTGCAACGCGGCCTCGCCGTCTCCGGGCGAGAGCAGTTTGGGGAGGAGCGGCGCGGCTGAGGGCGTGACGCGCTCGGACTCGGCGGGCATCGCCGAGTCGGGCGCGGACGAGCGCAGCGTTATCCACTCGTTTGACGCGCCCTTGTTCGGCAACGTGAACGGCCCGGTGAAGGACGCGCCCGCTTCCAGCACAATCGTGTCGCCGGGCCGCGCCTCTTCGAGCGCGCGTTGCAGGCTGCCGCCCGCGCGGACGTTAATCGCACGCGGCCCTGCGGCGCTGTTGCCTGCGGGCGGCGTGACAGTCCGACGCCTCTGCGCGAAGACGAGCGCGAGGCCGGAGCAGACGAGCAGCACAATCAGCAGCGGCCAAGCGACTTTCGCAAGCCGCCGCGACCGCCCCACGTCGCCCATCTCTCGCACGCCGTCTCGCATAAACACTTTCGCGCGGCCCTAAAAAAATAGCTGTGTAGAAGCAGGACGTTCGGCGCAAGCTCCTAAGAGTGCGCCCGCTCCTCCCTCACGAAAACGAACTCGTTGCATCCGAGTCCGACGCCGCCGCACTTCATCTTCGTCAGCGCGAAGCCGCGCGCGCGGTAGAAGTCGAAAATCTCTTCGGGCTTCGCGTACTCGTAAGGGTGGCCGCCCACCCAGTCAACGATGTCGTGCCAGCGGCTCATGCCGCGCCTTCGCCCGTACTCAGTCCACGAGCGCACGTACTCGCCGGGACGGCGCAGGACGAGTGCGCGCAGGATTGAACGCGCCTCGTTGGGCGCGCTCATGGCGGCGGCAAACGGCGTCCGAAGGTATCGCGGCAGCTCGTTGTAAGTCTTCTTGATCCACTTCCAGCGCGCGCTCTTGCCGCCCATGTCGTTGTAGATGGCGATGAAGAGCCGCCCGCCAACAGCCACCGGCAGCGCGGCGTTCTCAAGCGCCTGCCACATGCTCCCCGTGTGATGCAGCACGCCCCACGAGTACACGATGTCGAACTCTCCGAGCGAGCGCACGTATTCGGCGTCGAGCGCCGAGCCTTCTTCTATCGTCCAACCGTCGTCGCCGTCGAAGTAGCGCCGCCTTAGCTCAAGCGCGCAGGCGACCGACTGCGGATCGTAGTCGAACGAGTGGACGCGCGCGCCCAGCCTACGCGCGGCGAGGCTGAACAGCCCGCTCCCCGAGCCTATGTCGAGGAAACTTTTGCCCGCGAGGCTTTCCGTCTCAAGCATCGCCTTGAGCGAGTTCGTGGCCTCGCCTATGCGCTCGTCGTCGAGCACGGCGAGGAAGCGCGACCAGTTCTCGCCGAACTTGAAACGCTCCCCGCGGCTGACCTCGATGGCGTGTGTGCTCATCCTTTACCCCTCATCAATACCGCATCCTGTAGTAGACCATCTTCAAATGCTCGCCCGCGACGACGCGCCAGCCGCGCAAGGTGAGCCACCAAGTCCCAATCGTCGGCATCTGCTCGCCCGGCGCGACCGGCTCAAGGCCGACGGCGACGCCGCTCCCTTCGAGAACGCGCCGGAAAGTCCACAGCGCGCGGCGCGAGTGATAGGCGGACGTGACGATCAATATCGAGCGCAAGCCGCGCGCACGCGCGTATTCGCGAACGAGCAACGCTTCGTCGTGCGTGCTTGAAACGATCTGCGGCAGCGTCTCCACGCTTTCACGCGGCACGCCCGCGCGTGCAAGCTCTTTCGCGGCGCGCTCGACGAAGCGCGGGTTGCGCTCAAGCTCCTGCGACCACCCGCCCGCCTCCCCGTCGTCGGTCAGCAAGACTTTCGTCGCGCGCCCCTCGCGGAAAATCTCCGCCGCACGCCGCGCGCGCTCTTCATACGCCGACGAGCCGGCCAGCACGACGACCGCGTCCGCGCTCCGCGGCTCCGCGCTCACTATCAAAGCACGCGCGGCCACGCGCGCCACGAGCGGCCACGCGGCCAGAGCGACGAGCGCGAGCAGCAACACGCGACGCGCGCGCGCCGTCTTCAAAACTCGGAAGGGACTGCTAAGCGACATCAACGCCTCTCGCGGCGTGCAAGCTCTCGCGGCGCTGCGAGGCTTCTCACCAGCAGATGCCCTCGTACTTGCCCGCGCCGGGCGGAGCGTCGAAGAGCCGCACGAGGTCAATCAACGTCTGGTCGGCGCGCAGACCCGCGGCGACCTCGCGGAACTCCTCGGCCTTGTTGCCGACGACAATTACGTCCGCGTGATCCAGCACCTCGCCCACGCTCGCGCGCATCAGTTGTGAGACGTGCGGAATCTCGCGCTCGATGTACTCCTTGTTCGCGCCGAACAGACGCGCGAGCGAAACGTCGCGGTCGTAGATGGCGAGCTGCATCCCCTTGCCGATGAGCGTCTCGATGAGGGCGACCATCGGCGACTCGCGCAGGTCGTCCGTGCCGGCCTTGAAGCTGAAGCCGAGCACGCCGATTTTTTTGCTCCCCGCCGCGAGAACCATCTCGACGGCGCGCTCGATCTGCATGCGGTTGCTCTGAAGCGTCGCCGCGAGCAGCGGCACTTCCACGTCCAACTCCTTCGCCTTGTAGATGACCGCGCGCAAATCTTTAGGCAGGCACGAGCCGCCGAAGGCGAAGCCGGGCTTGAGGTAATAGGGCGAGAGGTTGAGCTTCGTGTCCTGACAGAAAACGCTCATCACCTCGTGGCTGTCTATGCCGAGTCCTTTGCAGACGTTCCCGATCTCGTTGGCGAAGCTCACCTTCAGCGCGTGGAAACAGTTGCACGCGTACTTCACCATCTCGGCGGCCTTCGTCGAGGTGACGAAGCAGGGCGCGTCAATGCCGCCGTAGAGGCGTCGCACCAGCGCGCCCGTGTCCTCGTCGTCCGCGCCGATGAGCGTGAACGGGGGCGCGTAGAAGTCTTTGAGCGAAGAGCCTTCGCGGAGGAATTCCGGGTTGACCGCGACGCCGAAATCGCGCCCGGCCTTCTTGCCCGAATAGACTTCGAGCGCGGGCGTGACGACCGACTCGATAGTGCCGGGCAGCATCGTGCTTCGCATGACGACCGTGTGCCGCGCGCGCTTTGCTTCGAGCGCCGCGCCGATCTCCTTGCACACGCGCTTAACGAAAGTCAGGTCGAGGCTACCGTTCGCGTTCGACGGCGTGCCGACGCAGACGAGCGTCGCTTCGGTCGCCGCGATTGCCTCCGCCGTGTCGGTCGTCGCGCGCAGTCGTCCCGCCGAGACCATCTCGCCGATGAGGTCGCCGATGCCCGCCTCGACGATGGGGCTGCGCCCGCCGTTGATTATCCCGACCTTCGTCTCGTTGACATCAACGCCGACCACCTCGTGCCCCTCTTTCGCGAAGCAGGCGGCGGAGACGCAGCCGACGTAACCCAAACCGAAAACAGACAATCTCATCATGAATCCCTTTTCTATAATCTGCCGCTCAAGACTTCGCGCCCGTGTCGGCGAAGCGGTCGGTCGGACTGTTGCGGGAGCCGCGCGCGAGCGCCTCGGCTTCGCCGCCGCGCTCGCGCGACTGCGCGGCGAGCAGGCAAGCGTTTGCGAACGCTTCGGCGACCTTGTCCCACCCGTAAAGCTGCCTGACCTTCGACGCGGCGCGCGCGGCCAGCGTGCGCGCCAGATCGTCGTCGCGCAGCACGCGCACGATTGCCGAGGCGAACTCCTCCGGCGCGTCCGCTATCAGAAGCTCCGCGCCGTCGCTCAGGGGCAACCCCTCCGCGCCGATTGTCGTCGAGACGACGGGCTTCTCCATTGCCATCGCCTCGTAAATCTTCAGGCGCGTGCCGCCGCCGATGCGTATGGGGACGACGAAGAGGGCGGCGCGCTCAAGGTAAGGCCGCACGTCCTCGACGCGCCCCGTGACTTTGATGGAGGCGTCGCTTTCCGAGAGCGCGACGAGTCCCGGCGAAGGGTTGCGCCCGACGACCGTCAGAGTCGCGTCGGGCATCTCGCGCCTGACGCGCGGCATAATCTCGGCGGTGAAAAAGCGTATCGCGTCCTCGTTCGGCAGCCAGTCCATCGAGCCTGTGAACACAAGCCCCCGCGCCTCGCGCGGCCCCTCGCCGGTTGGCCTGAAGAACTCCGTGTCAACGCCCGTCGGCACGTCCGTTATTTCTCGGACGCCGTACTCGCGCTCCATCACTTCGCGGTCTTCGCGCGAGACGGCGACGACGTGGTCGAAGCGGCGGCACGTCTCGCGCTCGAAGGCGCGCGTCTTGCGCCACTGTTCGTAGAGATACGCTTTCTTGAGCGGGCTGCGCTGCGTCTCGTAGTGCCGCCGCCAGATCATCGCCTCGACGTTGTGCTGGAACAGCACGGTCGCGCACGGCAAGCGGGCGGGCAGGTTCACCGCAGGCGTGAGAAAGTCGCACACCAGCACGTCGAACGCGCCGCCCGACGCGAGCCGCGCGACCTCGCGCCGCATCTCAGCCGACTCGTACTTCGCGAGCGCGTAGGGGCGGCGCGAAAAGACGTTGGCGGCAAGCTCCGCGTAGAACCCCGCGGTGAATTTTGCGCGCGTGCGGTGCGGGACGCGTACAAGCTCATGACAGTATTCGGATGCGCGCTCGCGCGCCTGCTCGCCCGCCGCGCCGTCGTCGAGCGTCAGATACGTGACGTGATGCTCTCGCTTCAGCTCTTTGAGCATGTGGTAAGTGCGGATTTTGCCGCCCTTGTCCACAGGGTGAAGCAGCTCGGTCTTGAGCCAGAGTATTCGCAACTTTTTCTTTAACGCCTCCCGCTTATCTCAGCGCAGACCTCAAGCGTTGACGGCGGTAAGCTCCGCGCGCTCGCACGAAGAGTCCGCCGCGCCCTCGCCGTCAACGAACCGGCGGAGCCAGATTTCAAAATTGACGAGCGCCCACAATCGATCCGAATGATCTTCCGCGCCCGACTGGTGGCGCGCGACCAGACCGCGCACATACTCGCGCTCGAACAGCCCTCGATCCAAAGCGCGCTCGCCCAGCACGTGCTCGTCAATCACGTTTCGGAAGCGACCGCGCAGCCAAGCGCCCACGGGCACGGGGAATCCCATCTTCGGGCGCGTGAGAATCCGTTCGGGCAGCACGCCCTTCATCGCGCGCCGCAGAATGTACTTCGTCGTCAGGCCGCGCAGCTTCATACGCTCAGGCAGGCGGGCCGTGTGCTCGACGAGCTTGTGGTCGAGGAAAGGCACGCGGCTCTCGATTGAAGCGGCCATGCTCATCTGATCCTGCTTCATCAAAAGCTCGTGCAGGTACGTCTTCGTGTCCACGTAGAGCAGACGTTCGAGCAAACTCTCCGCGTCCGTCTTCCCAAGATACTCGGTGACGTGGCGGTACGGGTCTAAAGAGCCGACTCGCTCTTTCGCCTCCGCCGTCAGCAGCTCGCGCTGCATCGCGCGCGAGAAGACGGAGAAGTTGTCGAAGTAGATCGTCTCGATGTCCGGCGCAAGGCAAAGGAAGGTGCGCGCGAGTTTACGGCGCGCGCGCGAACGTGCGGGCAGAGACTCGACGGCGCGTGCGACGGCGCGGCGCAGCGCGGCGGGCGCGAGGCCGTGATAACGCGCGCCGAGCGCGAGGTTGTAGACGGTCTTACGATAGCGACCGTAGCCCGCGAGCATCTCGTCGCTCCCCTCGCCCGTCAGCACGACCTTGACGTGGCGCGCGGCGAGGCGCGAGACGAAGTTCAATGCGACGCTCGAAGGGTGCGCTATCGGCTCGTCCTCGTGCCAGACGAGCGTGGGGAGCGCGCCGAAGAACTCTTCGGGGCTGACGACGATTTCGTGGTGGTCGGTCTTGAAGGCGCGTGCGACCTCGCGCGCGTACTCAAGCTCGTTGGCCTCGCGCTCGGCGAAGGCGACGGAGAAGGTCTTCACAGGCTCGCTGGTCATCCCGCTCATCACCGCCGCGATGGCCGACGAGTCAATCCCGCCCGAAAGGAACATCCCCAAAGGCACGTCCGCCATCAGGCGCAGGCGCACCGACTCGCGGAACATCTCCGCCCACTCGGCGACGTAATCCTCGTCGCTCCGATGAGAGTCGTGCTGTGCGTCGTCGCCTTCTTCGCGCGCGAAATGAACGTCCCAGTATTCTTCGATCTTCAGCTCGCCGTCGCGCCAAGTCATCGTGTGTCCGGGCATCAGGCGTCGCACGCCGCGAAACAGAGTCTCGTCGCCGCTCGTCGCGTGGTTCGCCAGATAGTCTGGAAGCGCGGCGTGATTCAGCTCAGCCGCGACGGCGCGGGCTTCCAGCAGAGCCTTTATCTCTGAGGCGAAGAAGAGCGAGCCGTCCTCGCGTTGGACGTAGTACAGAGGCTTCACGCCCAAGCGGTCGCGCGCGATGAACAGCTCGCGCTTGCGCGCGTCCCAGATGGCGAAGGCGAACATGCCGCGAAGGTCTCGGACGCAGTCCGCCCCGCGCTCCTCGTAGAGGTGCAGTATCGTCTCCGTGTCGCAGTGCGTGCGGTAGACGTGGCCTCGCGCCTCAAGCTCTTCGCGAAAATCCGCGTGGTTGTAGATTTCGCCGTTGTAGGTTATGCGGAGCGAGCCGTCCTCGTTCGTCATCGGCTGGTGGCCGGCGGCCACGTCAACGATGCTCAGGCGTCGGTGCCCTAAGCCGACGTTGCCGTCAACGTAAACGCCAGCGTCGTCCGGCCCGCGGTGCGCTATCACGTCGCGCATACGCTTGAGCAGGCGCACGTCAAGCGTCTCGCGCGAGCGGCTCGACAAAGCTATCCCGTTAATCCCGCACATGGCTTTCGCCGCGCGCCACTCAGGGCGCGACTGCTTCCTCCCTACCTGCGACCTCTTCGTAAAAATCGAGCCACTGGCCGCGCACCGCGGCCCACTCGTACTTGTCGCACTCGGCGCGAGCCGCGAGCGCGAGCCGCGAAGCGAGGTCTTCGTCTTCGAGCAGGCGCAACGCGGCGGCGGCCATAGCCTCGTGATCATTTTTCTCGACGAGCAACCCCGTCCGCCCCTGTTCGACGATGTAAGGGATGCCGCCCGCGTTCGTCGTCACGACCGGAAGCCCCGCCGCGAACGCTTCGAGTATGGAGAGCGGCATGTTGTCCACGTTCGACGCGTTGAGGTAGATGTCCGCCGCGTCGCAGAGCCGCGGCATCTCGCCGGGCGCGAGCAGGCCCGTGAACTCGACGTTTCGCAGCTCAAGCTCGCGCGCCACTCGTTCGACTTCCGCGCGTTGCGCGCCGTCGCCCGCGACCGTCATGCGCGCGTCCGCGTATCGCTTCTGAATCAGCGCGAAGGCGCGCAGCACGCACGGTACGTTGTAGATCGGGTCGAAGTTGCGGTTCGACAGGAAGGCGGGGCGCAGGCGTCGGCGCTCGCGGAAGCGGAGCGCCTCAAGCTCGACGTGGTTGAAGATGGCGCGGGCCTTCAGGCCGTGGCGCGCGAACACGTCAACGAGCCAGCCCGAAGAGACGACCGTAGCGTCGGCCATGCGTATGACGGGCTTGGCGGTGCGGCCCCAGTCGCGCAGATGCTCCTCGGCCTGTCCGGCGTGGTAGTTGAGCACGACGCGCTTTCCGAAGAGCTTGCCGACGACGACGGGTGGAGTCGTCGCCAGCACGAAGCCCGTGTCAGCCGCGGAAGAGACGTGAATCACGTCGTAGCGCGGGACGCGAGCGAGCAGCTTAGCCAGATAGATGAAAGACGTGACGACGGTGCGGACGTACTTTATCTTCTGCAAGCGGCGCAGCACGCCGGGCGCGCGCGGGTTGATGGGGAGGAAGCTGACGCGCAGCGTAGGCTCTTTCGATAGCTCGCGGACGAGTTGCGCGGCGTGGATTGACTGGCCGCCGAGTATGTCGTGCGAGGGCGCGATGATTAGAACGCGGAGCGGAGCGCGACGCGCGGCGTCGGCGTCCATGCCCGCGCCGCCGCGCCCGACGGACTCGCGTGCTTCCGCCCGGAGGCCCGCGTCCGCGCCCCAACGACTCACCGCCCTCTCTTTAGTCTGCTCGACCATCCTTCAATTCTGCTCGACCATCCTTCGACTCAGATGCTTTTGTGTTGAGCGCCTTCGACCGCACGCAACTCCGCGCGGCGCGTGCGCGCGAGAAGCCCTTCGTAAAGTTTGAGCGTAGCTTTGAGCTGCGCCTCGCAGGAGAATTTTTGCTCGACGATGCGACGGCCACGCTCGCCCATCTCGCGCGCGCGTTCAGGCTCGGCGAGCAGCGAGACGACGCGCGCGGCCAGCGTCTCGTCGTCGCCGGGACTTACGAGATAGCCCGTCTCGCCCTCGGCCACGGCCTCGCGCGCGCCGCCCACGTCCGTCGCGACGACCGGGCGACCTGCGGCCATGTACTCAAGTATCGAGTTCGAGAAGCCCTCGGCCTTCGAGCTTAAGACGCACACGTCGGAGACGGCGAGCAGGTCTGCGACGCGCGCGCAGCGACCGATGAAGAACGTGCTGTCCGCGATTCCGAGTTGCGCCGCCAGCCCTCGAAGGCTTTCCGTCAGCCTCCCCTCGCCCGCGAGGACGAAGGCCGCTTCGGGACGTGACGCGCTCACGCGCGCGGCGGCGCGCAGGAACGTCGGGTGGTCTTTAACTTCGTGCTGCAAGTTCGCGACGATTGTGACGAAGCGCCGCCCGCCCGCGGCGGGGAGTCCGAGCGCGGCGAGAGCGTCTTCACGACGCCAGTCGTCGGGGACAGACACGCGGCTCGTGTCCAGACCGTTGTGGACGGTGACGATCTTGCTTTCGGAAACTCCCTCGCCCGCGAGATGTCTCTTCACGGCGTCGGCGTTGACGACGACGGCGTGCGCGAGCCTGAAGGACTGACGCTCGACGAACGCCTGCGCCGTGGTTCGCATGCCGCCCGTCTCGCGCTTCGAGGCGACGCGCGCGGGCGTGCGCGCGAGCGCGGCGGCGGCCATGCCGAAGACGTTCGTGTAGAAGTCGTGCGCGTGGACGACGGCTATCTCGCGCTCGCGCATGTAGGCCGCGAGGCGTCGGAGTTGTCGCGCGGCGTTGAGGTCGTAGAAGCTCGTCAGCGGAAACTCCTGCACGTCGCCCCCGACAACGTCGCGCGCCTCTTCGAGCAGCGCGCCCTTCGCGTCGTGCGCGGCCAGATGCACGCGGCAGCGGCCCGACGACTGAAGCAGGCGCGCGAGCTGCACGGCCTGACGTTCGGAGCCGCCCTGTTGGAAGCTGTTCGTGAGATGTAGGACGTTGAAGCTCATTGGGCGTTCGTTGGATTACCTATTTTCGGTCGCTCGCTGCGGCGCGCGGCTGCCGCGCCCTTCGCGTCTCCTTCCTAAAATAGCACGCCGCCCGCGCCGACCGTCGCGGCAGGCTCGACGCGACGCGCCGTCGCCGGCGAGTCGAGGAAGGTTCTGTGCCAAAGCTCCAGCATGAAGAGCGTCCAGAGGTGGCCCGTGTTGTCGCGCCGCCCGCGGTCGTGCTCGTCGTAGAGCAGCTCGACGTAAGTTTGATCGAAGTAGCCGCGCGCGCGCGTGCGCGGGTCGAAGAGAACGTCGCGTATGTAGTCGCGCAGCTCCTGATTGATCCACTTTTGAATCGGCAGGCCGAATCCCTGCTTGGGCCGGTCGAGTATTTCGTCGGGCACGAGGCCGCGCACCGCGCGCTTGAAGATGTGCTTCGTCTCGGAACCCTTCATCTTGAGCGAGGCCGGAATGCGCGTGACGTACTCGATGAGCTTGTGGTCGAGCAAAGGCACGCGCGCTTCCAGAGAGACGGCCATGCTCATGCGGTCAACTTTCGTGAGGATGTCGCCCGGCAGGTACGTCTTGCTGTCGAGGTAGAGCAGCGTGTCGAGCGGATCATTCGTGCGGACGCGCGCGGCGTGCTCGCGAAAGATGGCGGCGGGGGCGTCCGCGTCGCCGAGGCGCGCGCGAAAGTCTTCGGTGTAGAGCGCGAGCTTGTCGAGGCCCGCCATGAAAGAGACGCTGTCGAGATACCGGCTGACGGGGTCGAGCGATACGTTGTGCAGATAGTTGCGCCCCCACGCTCCGTGCGGGAGTCTGCGGCTCAGGGGGCGCATCAAACCCTGACGCACGAGGCGCGGCACGCGGGCGAACGGCGCGCGCCTTCGCTCGATGCCGTAGCGCGTGTAGCCAGCGAAAAGCTCGTCGCCGCCGTCGCCCGAAAGCGCGACCGTGACGTGCTGGCGCGCGAGCTTGGAGACGGCGTAGGTCGGGATGGCTGAGGAGTCCGCGAAAGGCTCGTCGAGGTGCCATGCAAGCTCGTCAATTACGCGGCAGACTTCGGGGGTGACGATGAACTCGTGATGATCCGTCGCGAAGGCTTTCGCGGTGAGGCGCGCGTAGTGAAGCTCGTCGTAGGCGTCCTCGCGGAATCCGATGGAAAAAGTCTTGACCGGGCGCGAGGTGTTGCGCGCCATGAGTCCGACGACCGCGCTCGAATCAACTCCGCCCGAAAGGAACGCGCCGAGCGGCACGTCCGCTATCAGGCGCAGGCGCACCGACTCGTCGAGAAGCGCGCGAAGCTCCTCGATGTAATCCTCTTCGCGCCGCTGTTCGACTGTCTCGTACTCGAAATCCCAGTAGCGCTCGACGCGGACGCGCCCATCCTTGAAAGTCAGGTGATGCCCCGGCGGGAGCTTACGCACGCCGCGCAAAATCGAGAGCGGGTCGGGCACGTAGCCGAACGTGAGGTACGCGTCGAGGGCTTCGAGGTCAATCTCGCGCTCGACCTCCGGGTGTTCGAGCAGAGACTTCAGCTCCGAGCCGAAGACGAGCGTGCCCCGCGGCGTCACGGTGTAAAAGAGAGGCTTCTTTCCCGCGCGGTCGCGCGCGATGAACAGCTCGCGCTTGCGCGCGTCCCACACCGCGAAGGCGAACATGCCGCGAAGGTCTTGGACGCAGGCCGCGCCTTTCTCCTCGTATGCGTGGACGATTGTCTCCGTGTCCGAGCTTGTGCGGAAGACGTGCCCGCGCGCCCCAAGCTCGGGCTGCAATTCGCGGTAGTTGTAAATCTCTCCGTTGAAGACGAGCGTGATCGTGCCGTCCTCGCCCGACATAGGCTGATGGCCGCCCGCGAGGTCAATGATCGAGAGCCGACGCATTCCGAGCGCGACGCCGTCCGCGACCAGCGTGCCCTGATCGTCCGGCCCGCGGTGACGTATAACGCGGCACATCCGTTCGAGCACGTCGGCGCGCTCGTCGGTGGAGAGTCCTGAGTTTTCACCGGCGAACCCGGCGATGCCGCACATCTCTCGAAAGTCCTCCTCAAGCCAAAGGGTCTGCGGCGCGCTTTAAGTAGACGCGCCGCTGCAAACGCGCCGCGCGGGCGCGCACCATGTTCAACTCTTCGCCGGTGACGACCTTCAGCAGAAGTATCGCGCCCACGTAGGCCGCGCCGAACGCGACGCCGCACGCCGCAAGCGCGTAGAAGGGTTTGACGCCGGGCAGAAAGACGCGCACGAGCGCGGCCACTGCGGCGGCCACGACCGACGCGAGGGCGATCTTACCCACGTCCTTGAAGAGCGGCAGATGCAGCCGCGACACTTCCAGCACGCGCCCGAACTTAGCGAGCAGCGCGAGTCGCTCCAGCACGGTGACAAGAACGACCGCGCCGACCGCGCCGAGCAGACCGAAGCGCGCAACCCCAAACCAAAGCCCCGCGACTAGCACGAAAAACATCGGGACGCGCAGCTTGAGCAGGAAGTAGCGATGCTCCGCGTAGGCGCGCACGAGCGGGTCGAGCGCGACGACCATGAAGGGCAGCACCGTCAGGTTGAGCGCGAAGATAGGCCAGCTCGAAAGATACGCGGGCGTGAACAGGAACGCGATGAAGTCGCGCCCCGCGATCATGAAGAAGGCGTACACGGGGAAGAAGAAGGCCGCAAGCTTCCGCATCACGCGCGCCGTAAGCTCTATGATCTCGCGCGTCTGGCCCTCTCTCTGCAAAAAGCTGACGCGCGGGATCATCACCGAGTTGATTGACTCGCGGAGCATGCCGACGAGCGGCAGCTCAAGACAGCCGACCGAGTAGATTGCGAAGTCAGCCGCGCTGAAGCTGTGCGAGACGAAATAGTTGTGCAGGTCTGTCTGGACGATGTAGAGCAGCCCCGCGAAGCCGAGCGGCATCGAGTAGGCCAACTGCGTCCGCATCATCCCCCAGTCGAAGCCGCGCCAGAAGCGCGGAAAGCGCGAGCGCATGTAGCCGAGCAGTATCGCGGTCTGCAACACACCCTGCGCGAGCGCGGCCAGAACGAGCGCGCGAAGGCTGCCGAACGCGAACAGTGCGCCGAGCATGAAGAGCGTCTTCGTAAGTTGCGCGCAGATGATGAAGACCGTGGAGACGCGCGTTTCCTGATTGGCGACCGCCACGGTCTCTAGGAACGACGAGACAACCCAGAAGAACACGACCACGCCGACGAGCGGCCCGTACTCGACGAGCGTCGAGTCGCTGAAGACGTGGCCGAGCAGCGCGGGGCGCAGGACGAGCGCGAGGCCGCCCACGGCCCCGACCGCCGCGGTGAACAGGAGTATGTTGAAGACGACCTGCGCGCGCCGGCGCTCGTCCTCGCGCGGCAGAAAGTAGTACGCGCTCATGCCGAAGCCGAGCGGGAGCAGCGTGGTCGCCGTGCCGACGACTAGGAAGATTTGCTTGAAGAGGCCGTACTCGGTCTGCGTCAGGCGGCGCACGAGCAGCGGCGGCAGTATGAACGTGAAGGCGAAGCCCATCGTCTTGGCGAACATCAGCCAGAACGCGCGCGCCGTCAGCGAGGTCTCTTTTTTGACGCTCTCCTCCATTGCCCTTCGACTAAACCTCCGACCTTTCGACGCGCGCCGCGGGCGACGCCGCGACCGCGGGAGCGCCGCCGCCCGCCGCGACCGGCTCGCGCGCCGTGTCCCAACGCGCGTAACGCTCGCCCCGCAAAAACTGCACGAACGCGAGTAGCGACGCGAGGTTTGCCAGCACGAAGTAGTGCGGCAGCGCGAGCAGACGGCTCTTGCGCCCCGCGCGCTCCGTGAGCCAGCCCAACGCCGCCGCCGCGTAGAAGCAACCTTGCGCGAGCGCGAGGAGCAGGAAGAAGACCGAGCCGGGCGCGAGCGCGAGCGACGAGATCAAGATTAAGACGAGAAGGACGGGCACGGCGTAACGCAGAATCTTGTGAGAGAAAAGCTCGACCGCGTAGAAGCCTCCGCGAAGCGGGTTCAGCAGCGCGCGGTGCCGCCACAGGTCTGTGTACGTCTGCGCGATGACGCGCACGCGCATCCGAAGCTCTCGGTCGCTCCGACGGTTCGTCTCCTCCGTGCAGACGGCGTCAGGCTCGTAGACGGCGCGTAAGCCCTGCTCGACCATCTTCGTCGCGATGAGAAAGTCGCTGCAAGCCTCGTGATACATCGGCACGTAGGCCGAGCGTCGCACGGCGTAAAGACACCCCGACGCGCCGATGAGCGAGCAGGCGCGGCTCTCGTGCGTCTTCAGAAACGTCTCGTAGCCCCAGTAAGATTTCGCGCCGCGCCCGACGCCGGAGTCGGAAGGGTCAACGTAAACGAGGCGGCCCGCGACGCAGCCCACCGTCTCGTCCGCGAAGCTCGGCAGAATCACGCGCAGAACGTCCGGCCTGTAGAGCGTCGTCGCGTCGGAGAACAAAATCACTTCGCCGCGCGCAAGCTCGACGGCGGCGTTCTGCGCGGCGGTCTTCCCCAGACGCTCCGTCTGCCTGTGCAGGCGCACGCCGCGCCGCGAGAACGAGCGCGCGATGTCGTCCGTGCGGTCTGAGGAGCAATCCGACGCGACGATGATTTCGAGCTTGCCCGCGGGATAGTCGAGCGCGAGCGTGTTTTCGAGCTTGGACTCAAGCGCCAGCTCTTCGTTGTACGCGGTGATGATGACGGTGACGCGCGGCTCCCACTCCGCGCGCCGGACGGGGCGCGGGCGCAGCCGGCTCACGACCCAGACGAGCGCGGGGTAGCCGACGTATGCGTATGCGACGAGCGCCGCGCACGACCAGAAACAGATACGCATGACATTGTCGAAGCTCATACGATTCCCCGTCCCGCGACCGCCCCGTATGAAACGTCTTCAGACTCACGCGCGAGCGCGCCGTCTTCTCCGGCGTCGCCTTCGTCGGCGGCGCGGACTCGCGGGCGCACTGCGCGCCCGAATGCTTCCGCGCCCTTCGACTCGTAGAGGCGGTGCAGGCACAGCGCGTAGCCCGCGAGGTAGTAGACGTACCAGAGGTACGCGACCGACGCGAAGAAGCTGCTGACCATGTACGCGACTATGCTCGCCTGCAAGGCCACGGCGAGGTAATAGACGCGCGCGCGGGCGCGATCCTCGAACGTCTCGCGCTCGACGCGGCGCAGACGCCTGAGCGTCGAGAGCATGAACATAGCGTAGAGGATGAGCGCGGGCATTCCCATCTCGGCGCTCACCTGCGTGTACGCGTTGTGGCTCACCTGCTCTTGTATCGAGACGATGTGGAAGTTGTTCATCCCTATGCCGAGCAGCGGGTTGAACAGGGAGACGTAGAGCGATCTGATTAGCAGCCCCTGCCGCGCGACCGCCGAGCCGCCGTCGGCCTCGCCGCCGAAGATGCTCAAAAGTCGTAGGGTAAACTCCGTGGGCAGCAGCACCAGAAAGATCGCGCCCGCCGCGCCGAACGCCAGCACGACCAGCCACCTTCTGCGCCGCCCCACCTTCCACGCCATCACGAACGACGCGCACGCAAGGCCCAGAAGCCCGCCGCGCGAAAGCGTCGCGACCGTCGCCAGAAGCATCAGAAGCGCCATAGCGCCGTAGAGCATCTTCTTTGAGATGCCGCGCGCGACGGACAACAGCCCGACGACGAGCGGGATCATCGTGACGAGGTGGAGCGCCATGTCGTTCGGGTTTCCGAACAGCCCGCCCTCTATGACGCCCTCTATGCGCGCGCCGTTGAGGCTGAGCCGGCCCGCGCGGTAGTCGGCGAGCGCGCTCAAGCTCAAGACCACGCTGACGAGCAGCGCCGTCCAGAACATCGCGCGCAGTCGCGACTCCGTCCTCACGACGTTGATCATCACGACGAACATCGTCACGACCTTCGCGAACTCGACCCACGCGCCCCAAGCCTCCGCGGGCGCAATCGCCAGAGGCACGGACAGCAACCCCGCCAGCAGGAGCAGCAGAACGAGATTGACCTCGCGCGGGCGTGCCGTCGGTGTGCCTTCGAGCGCGAACTGTGTCGGGATGAAGACGGCGAGCGTCGCGGCGGCAATCCAGAACGCGCCCGTCTTGAGAGGCGCGAGCGCGGTGACAAGCTCGTAAGGGCGGAAGTATACGAATGCCGTGAAGAGCAGAAGCCCGGCGAAGCTGGCCGCGTGCCCGCGCCTCAAAGGCGGCCACGCGCGCGCGTCCGGCGCGTCGTCTTTGCGCCTTTCGCCCACGCGTCGCGCGCCATCCCCGACCGTCTCTTCTTCTTCGCCGGACTCAGCGCCTTCGCGCTCGGTCAACGTCGCCCCCGCGCCGCCCGGCCACGCGTCCGCGTCTTCCGCGCGCGGCGTCGGCCAGCCCGCGCCTTCGTCGTCTTCAAAGGCGCGCGCGCGACGCAAAGGAGTCATCGGCTCGTAGTCGGAAGCTGTGGGTTTGTACGGCATCTGCGGCACGCCGAAAACTCGTAAAGCCTTCGCCCCAACACGACCGCCGTAAACTTTCGCGAGGCGAGGGGCGTTAATTTTCACCGAATATGACAGGCCCAAAAAGAACTTTGAGCGCGAATCGCGCCCAAAATTTCCGGCCATGTTGCCGTAGCTCCAGAGCTGTCTCGGACGCGATTTTGGCGCGCGCCGTTGCGCGAGTCGTCCCGCGCGTAACTTTTAAGCCGGCACGCCCTCCTCGTCGCCCGCGCAGACGAGCATGCGGACGCGTTCGCGCAGCGCAAGCTCGAACCGGCGTGCCTCTTCCAACTCGGTGAAGTTGAGCGCGCGCAACTGCTGCTCGATGCGGCGTCGGTAATCGGAGACGAGCGAATCGGAGACGCTCAAACGCGCGGCTGCTTCGAGCTGCGTGATGTGCGCCGGGCTGAGGTAACAATACCACAGCACGCCGAGCATGCGGTCGTACTGTTTGCTCTTGCCGCGCACGGCTGCGTGCAGGCCCTTCAGGAATTCGTCAACGTAATTGGCGGCCTCGTTCTCCGACTCGCGGCGCAGAAGCGACTGCTCCGGGTTCTCGCGCCCGTCCACAGGCTCGAACCCGCGACCCTCGTCGCCGTCGTCGCCGCCGATAGGCACGAGATAAATGTCCATCACGGGCAGGCGCGACATGACTAGGCCGCGCAACGTCCGCACGTCAACGGGCGCGTCGCAGGCTTCGAGGACGGAGACGATTAAATCTTCGAGGTCGGAGTTGCTGATGATGATCTGCGAGTCGCCCGTGCAGCCGACCATGCGCGTGTCGCGCTGGCGCACGGGGATGATGTGGACGCGCTGCTCGACCTCGGCCTGTGCCCGGCGAGGCTTGTCGTCGCGCCACTCGCGAAGACCGTAGACGCGGTCAACTAGGCGTCGGTGCGGCTCTTCCTCGCCCGGCGCTGCGGACGAGTCGAGGCGTCGGAAGTTCGCGCTCGACTGGATGATGGTCGAGATGCGTCGCGCGAGGCGGTAGCTTTCGGGGTGGCGCTTGCGAAGCTCGGCGGTGAGCAGGTTCGTCAGCTCGATCTGGCCGATCTCGCATTCGATCTCGGCGTCGGTCATCGCGGCGTCGAGGTAGTGCTGGAAGCGCGACTTGGCGAGCAGCGTGACGAAAAGCTCTTGAGTGAGATCGAGGTACGCGCTGCCGCGGTCGCCCTCTTCGACGAGAAGGCCCGCGCTGTACGAAGCGCGCACGAGAGGATGGTTGATGACCAGACGCTGAAGCTCAGACCAGAGCCGGCTCACGTCGGAGCGTCGAAGGAATTCGACCCACGCGCCCGCGTGCCGCTGCGTGCGCTCGTGCGCGCCGTGGGCACGCTCCGACATTGGGGTCTTTTCTTCCGTTACGCTGGTCATGGGATCGTCCAAGTGATGATCTTGATCGGCGGATGTTGCAGCCATGTTACTGGTATTTATTCTTCTGGAGCAAGGTCGGAGATGTGTTGAAGCGTCCGATGAGGAGAATTCGATATGGCGAGGGGACAAGCACGAGTCCGTCTCGGCTGAATCTTATCATCTGAGACTGAGACGCGACAATCCGAAAGAGGACTCTGACGCTCCGCTGGCTCTGTAGTTGAAATGATGACCTTGCAGGGGAAGCGCGCACCTGTCTGCCGCAAAAGGGATTAGGCGCGGCCACCGTGAAGGGATGTCGGGGAAGAACTCTCGTCCCGAACACGTTTTAGATGGTAACAGCAAACTCCGAATTGAGCAACATCTTTTTACACACGGGTCAAGGCGTTGAAAAAACAGGA
>DASQLL010000057.1:0-5809 GCA_035630035.1 Pyrinomonadaceae bacterium
AAAAATCGGCGGAGGGGCTTTCGCAGACCTGCGCGGCGAAGTGTCAAGGCGGATGGCCTCTTCCCATTCCGCCAACTTCACGGGGTCGTCGCGGAATTTCTCCCGCACGATCTTATCAAGCTCGCGAATGGCCGCCTCGCCCCTGTCAAGAATCGCATCTATGCACGCGGAGTTTTCGAGTGCGGTCTTTGTGAGTGACTTTTTGGACTTCATAGCTTGCTCCGTGAGTGTCTGTCGGAAGCCCCTTGCAGGTGAGAGGATCAAGTGTTCGTCGGCGAGCCGTTTCCACCCTTACGTGTCGGGCGTTTGCGGTCGTCCGTGCGCACGCCCCCGGCCATCTCGTACTGGCCGCTGTTCCTGCCAAAACGCGCGCCGACGCCCGCGAGCATGCGCCCGTTCAGGTCGTTGAGCGTGTCTTCGTCGGCCTCAAGTTCGAGCAAATCCTCGTCCACCTCAGAGAGCTTCTGGTTGTAAGCGTCGAGTTTTGCGCGGAGCGCGTCAACGGCCTTTTCGAGTTCGACGACGCTGAGGCCGCCGCCCAGGTCGAGCGCGGGGTCAATGGCTTTAAGCCCGTTCAGACGTGTGTTGGCCTGTTCGATTATCTTCGAGCTACGTTTTCTGCGTCCCATTGCGTGAGTCTCCTTTCGGAAGGGTGGAGGTGTTTAGAGTGTGCGAGGTTGCCAGCGCGCAGTATATTCAAAACGCTCGAAAGAGCAAGCGAAATTTTCGCTGATTCGTGAGAAAAATGACGAAGCCGAAACGACGAACCCTCAAGCTGAATTCGTCAACCTTTAAAGCCGAAGACTTGAGGTTTAAAGGTTAATCATTATCCCTTCAAGGTTAAGAGCTGACCCTTGAACATTAGTCATTCACCCTTGAAGGTTAACAAATAACCCTTCAACATTATCTTTCAACTTTTCAACCTTAACCACTAACCTTTGAAGGTGAACGCTTAATCCTTAAACATTTATCGCTTACCCTTGAGCATCAACGAATGCAACTTGGGGCGAAATCATTAATATTCAGGCGAGTAAGACTAAAGTTTAAACAAAAGCCGGGTAACTGCATACTTCATGACGTCAAATTGCTGGCCTGACGCCCGAATCTAACCGGGCGCGCACATACCGCCGGTACGGGCAAGTTCACGATGAAAGGCAAGCTAACTCGCGCTCCGGTTCAATGAGTTGTTCGGCTTCGTTGTTCATCAACCAAATCGCTATTGTTGATTTTTAAGAACCGCGTAAACTATGGCTATGATAATAGCAAGTATAATTATTTGCTTATAAAAAAAGCCAAACACGATTCCTATTATTCCGCCCAGAACAAGTGCAGGTTCTTTTTCTAGCTGAAATTTCCCCATTCCTACACCCGTAGCAATCAAGAACGCCAATATTGCTGCTCCCCAACTCCACTGACGTTTTGTAGGGTTCTTTATCTTTTGTGGCGATGGATTTTTTGCTCTTTCTTTTCTCTTCTTAGCTTGTATCGCCTCTTCTTCTCGTTTAGCCAAACGTGCTTGTTCATTCTTCTGATGTTGTTGCGCTTCGTCAAAGCGTCTTTTTCTCTCTTTCTCCTGTTTCCGTTCTCGTTCTTGTTCTAACTCCCGTTCTCGCTTTTGTTGCTGTTCTCTTTTTCGCTTTTGTTCTTGTTCTAGCTCCCGTTTTCGCGCTTGTTCACGTCTATCAGCCTCGTGCCGTCTTCTCTGCTCACAACTAGGGCATTGAAACTGTCCTTCAAAAAGACTCATTCCACATACCGAGCAATAATTTGACATAATAATTCTCCAATCAAAAATTTAAAGTTTTCATACCACCAAGAAGAAGCCGAACTACAATTAGACCGGATGATCCGGTCTAACTCCCCTATGGGGCGTTAAAAGCCGGATCGTCCGGTCTAATTCGTCGGAGGGACTCACCTCACGTTGTTCTTCGACGGGTCGGCGGCCATCTCCATGCGCTTTTTGTCGAGGTCGCGCTGGACGTGTATGTACCATGTGACGAGCCAGATGACCGCGCCCATCGTGACGAGGATGATGATGACGCTGAGCGTCTGGTTCTGCTCGATGAAGCCCTTGATGCCTGCGATGACAGCCGCCACGCCGCCGAGGATTGCCGCGTTCATGCGCTTGACCGAGCCGACGGAGGCTTGCAGGAAGCCGCCTTTCTTCGTGGGCGCGGAAGCTTCGTCGCTGGTCGTCTGCGAGGTTTCGATTGGTGTAACGGACTGCGTGCCGGAGTCGGACGTGGTTTGAAGGCTCGCGACCGACGCGCCTTCGCCCGTCGGTTCGGGTTCGAGCTTCAACTCGCGCCCTAACTCCTCGTCATTGTCTACGTCGTCGTCGTCGTCCGGGTGCGGGGTGTCCGTGATCTGCGCGTCAACGAGCGTGGACGCGAGGCACTTCTCGATCATACCGGCCCACTTGACCTGCGTGTCGAGCGCTTCGATACACTGAATCTCGCGCTTGGTGCGCGTGGACTTGCGTAGGCCAAGGTCGGCTTTGTCCAGCTCGCCGGGGTTGATGACCCTGCGCGCGTTGCGGAAATCGTTCTTGCCGTCGCCCACGAAATCGCCGAGCTTCCACTTCGTGAACCAGCCTTCCAGATGCCCGCGCACCATTATCTCGTAGGCCCAGTGCAGGTCTGCCGCGAGCGCGGGGTTGCCCTCGATGTCTACGCCGAGCCTCCTGCCGGCATCTCGGAAGTTGCTTCGACCCGTGAGGTGGACGTAGCCCGTGCCGCGGTATCGCTTGTAGTCGCCCGGCTTCGTGTTGCCGAGCTTGCCCTGATATTGAGAAAGGTATGCGTCGCTGCCGCGCTCGTAAAGCGCGCGGTAGCGGTCGGTCTCCCAGCGCGCGGTCGTCAGCATGTATGCGAGCTGGCTTATGTCCCTGATGCGCGCGTCAAGCTCCGCGCGGTCGAGTATGTTCGTGACGTGCGGCCCTTCTTCCTCCTGTACGCGCTCGCCGAAATGTTTGAGGCCCTGACGGTACTGCTCCCAGAATCCATTGCGGTCGAAGCGCATCGTGCCGCCCTTCGCGGTCAGCACGAGCGTCTTTTCCGGGGCGGGCTTTGGCGGCTCGGGCGCGGCGGGCGAAGCAATCGTGGCCGTGCCGCCTGAGCCGTTGCCCTCCGCGAGAAACTGCGGGATGTCCATCTCGTTCACAAGCACGTAGGGGATGATCTTAAGCTTGGTCTTCGTGCAGAAGCCGTAAAACTGTTTCCAGGGCGCACCGCCCCAGTCGCCCGCGATCACCGTGCAGCCGGCGGAATAGTCGGCCACGTTCTTTCCGGGGATGCCCGCGTGTAAGTGGATGGTGCCCTCGGTGTCGTGCCAAACCTTGTCGTCCGTCTCGTTGTACGGCATCCCCTTTTTGGCGCGCTCGCCCATGACTTGGCTCGCCTGCACGAGACATGGGATTTGGCGCTTCCCATGCTTCCCGTGCCTGAAGAAGTAGAAGCCGGGCGACATCTTGAAGTCGCCTTGCGGATTGTAGACCTTCTTGAAGAGGCCGGACTCGGTCGTGCCCACGTACTCGTAGCCCTTGGGCTGGCCCGCCTCGTCAACGCGTATGAGCGCGATGATGTCGTCGGCCTCGTTCTCGCGGAAGGCTATCTCCTTGCCTTCGTGACGGATTCCGATGATGGCGATGTCGCCCGGCTCCGAGGGGAAGGCGGGCCTGCCGAACTTCTCTATGAGGCCGGCGAAGAACTCCATCCCCTCGTACTTCTTGACAGCGCCCTCAAAGATTCGCTTGTACTGCTCAAAGGTGTACTTCGACATGGTTTCCTTCCTTTCCAATACGTGTCTTTAGAGCGGTTTGAATATGAGCTTGCCAATGACCGTTTAGAGGCGGGCCATTGCCCGCCGTCTCAAGCTCCGGGTATGTAGAGCCGGCGGGCATTGCCCGCCTCTAAACGATTGTAAATTGATCCGCAAACCGCTCTAGGTGATGAGCCGAACCCCGGCGACGGCGGCGAGTACGAGGCGGCTTGGCCTCCGTTGGGAATCTCTTTGTCGGTTGCGTGAGACCGACCAGAGCGAGAACTCTCGTCAGCAGAAAGCTACTTTGAAAAGCGGACGAATGATATTCCCGACGCGCATTCGTGTCAATGATTTCATTTAACGAGCGAGGCCACTATAGCGATTTGCGAATGAGTGCGACCGCCTATTCCTGGGAGCGCGGGCATCCTTGCCCGCCAACGCGCCAATAGGCGCGTCCATCTTCGCGCCTGCGGCGCTCAAGGCGGGCAAGGATGCCCGCGCTCCCAGCTTCACGCAATTGCAAACGGCTATAAATCAAAACGCGAAAGATAGGGACAGGGCGGAAAAACTTATCCACGAAGCCACACGAAACGACACGAATAAACCCTCACGAAAATTCGCGTTCCCTTCGTGCCCTTTCGTGTGGCTTCGTGGATAAGTTTTTCGTTCGCGTACCAATGTCACGTGGCTTGATTTAGTGGGCGGGCAATAGAAGGGCTTCGCTGAGTCGCTCGGCTGCGGACTCGCCGCCGCGCACGCAGTCGGGCAGGCCCGCGCCGTCGTATGCGTTGCCGCAGAGCGCGAGCGTCGGGAACTTGTCGAGACGCGAGCGGAGGCGCGCGACTAGCTCCAAGTGGCCGAGTTGGTATTGAGCCATCGAGCGCGGCCACTTCTCGACGTGCGCGAAGAGCGGCGCGGCTTCGACGCCGAGCAGGTCGCGTAGGTCGCGTCGCACGGCCTCCGTCATACGCTCTTCCTCGAGCGCGAACATCTCCGGCTGGAGCGCGCCGCCGACGAATGCGCGCAGCAGGGCGTGGCCGTCGGGCGCGCGATTCGCGAACTTGACGCTGCTGAAGGTGCATGCGAGCGTCGCGCGCCGCTCGACGAAGGGGACGACGAAGCCGAAGCCGTCGAGCGCGTGCGGGATGTCCGCGCGCCTGTAAGCGAGGTTGACCGTCGCGGTCGAAGCGTAAGGGATCGCGTCAAGCTCATCGGCGAGCGCGCCGTCAATGCCGCGCAGAAGTCGCGCCGCTGCGTATGCCGGGAGCGCGACGCAGACGGCGTCCGCGCTAATAACTTCGCCGTCGCTCGTCGTCAAAAGCCAGCGGTGCGCTTCCGTTTGAAAGGTGATTGACTCGACTTTCGTATTCAGTCGCAGCGCACCTTCGGGCAGTCGCGCGGCGAGTGCGTCGGTGAGAACCTGCACGCCCTCGTCGAACGAGAGGAAGAGGCTGTAGCGCGCGCCGCTCGTGTCGCCTTGAACTTTCTTCGCGGCTTCGGTTTTGCGGCCCGCCTTCCACATGGCGAGGATGAGGCTTCGATGCTCCAGCTCCATGTCCAGAAAACGCGGCATCGTCGCGCGCAAAGAGAGCGTTTCGGGGTCTGCGGTGTAGATGCCGCCGACCATCGGCTGCGCCATGCGCTCCAAAGCCTCGCGCCCGAATCTGCGCCGGACGAAAGCCGCGAGACTTTCATCCGTCTGCCCGTTCGCCAACGCGCGGCGCGGCAGCACAAGGTCGAGCGCCATGCGCGCTTTGCCTCGCCAACTGAAAATGTCCGTCGTGAGGAAGGGAAGCATGCGCGACGGCGCGAGCAGTTGAAAGCCTTCGGGCGTGGGGCGCAAGATGCCGCCGCGCACGACGAAGCTGCGACGATGCGCGTCGCTCGTCTCGACGACTCGACCGCCGAGGCCGATTCGCTTGGCGAGCGCGAGCGCGGCGGGCTTCTCCGAGATGAAAGAGTCCGGCCCGCCTTCGAGCAGGAAGCCTTCGCGCCTGAAAGTGCGAACCGTCCCGCCCGCGCGCGCGGAGGCTTCGAGCAGAAGAAT
>DASQLL010000058.1:0-4061 GCA_035630035.1 Pyrinomonadaceae bacterium
GAATGGCCCTGCTCGGAATGCCTACAGGAGTTTCGGCTCGAAGACGGCCTGCCCGTGTGGCGCTACGAGTTCGACGGAGTGGCGCTTGAAAAACGCATCCTCATGCTGCACACGCAGAACACGACGCACGTCACCTATCGTCTGCTCTCAGACGGCGAGGGCGTCCGTCTCACGCTGCGGCCCGCGGTACAGTTCCGGCCATACGAAGAGCCTGTGCGCGCGTCGGTCGAAGAGTCTTACACAGTGACCTCCATCGAAGACCGTCTTGAGCTTTGCACGGGCCACACGTACCCGCCGCTGCGACTGAAAATCTACGGCACGGACGCGTCGTTCGCGCTCGACGGCGAGAAGATAAGCGACATCCAATATCGAACCGAAGAGCGTCGCGGCTACGCGCACGTCGGCGAGCTTTGGAGTCCCGGCTACTTCAGCGTAGGCGTGACGCCGGAGACGCCCGCGACTTTAGTCTGCTCGACCGAGAACTGGGAGACCGCGCTCGCGCTTCTGCCCGAAGAGGCGCGCGCCGCCGAGCACGAGCGTCGCGAGCGTCTGCTCGCCGCGGCCTCTCCGAAGGCGCGCGGAGGCGTCGCCGCCGAACTCGTACTCGCCGCCGATCAATTCGTCATCACGCCTTCGGGCCGTCAGGAGGACGCCGCGCGCGCGCGCGCCGCCGGCGAAGAAGTGCGAAGCGTCATCGCGGGCTACCACTGGTTCACGGATTGGGGCCGCGACACGATGATCAGCCTCGAAGGATTGAGCTGCACGACGGGCAGGCATCAGGAGGCCGGCTGGATTCTGCGAACCTTCGGCCAGTACGTCCGCGACGGCCTCATCCCGAATATGTTCCCCGACGGCTCGAACGAAGGTCTGTATCACACGGCGGACGCGTCGCTCTGGTTCTTTCAGGCCGTCCACCGATACCTTCAGGTGACTGACGACCGCGTGACGCTCGAAGTCCTTCTGCCGAAGCTGCGCGACATCGTCGAGCAACACCTGCGCGGCACGCGATTCGGCATCAAGGTTGACGCGGCGGACGGCCTTCTGCGTCAGGGCGAGGAAGGCTACGCGCTAACGTGGATGGACGCGAAGTGCGAGGGCTGGGTCGTGACGCCGCGACGCGGCAAGGCCGTAGAGATAAACGCGCTCTGGTACAACGCGCTCCGCCTTCTGGAAGGTTGGACGCGCGAGGCCGGAGACGAAGCGGCTGCGCGCACGCTCGCCGCGCACGCCGATGCTTGCCGACGCTCATTCAACGCGCGCTTCTGGAACGAGCCGCTCGGCCATCTGTTCGACGTGGTCGAGAGCGAAGAGTACAACGGCGGCGACGATCCTTCGTGTCGCCCGAACCAGCTCTTCGCCATCGCGCTTGAGCATCCCGTGCTTGACGAGTCGCGCTGGGAGTCGGTCGTTGGCGTCGCGCGCGAAAAGCTCCTGACGCCCGTCGGACTGCGCTCGCTCTCGCAGGATCACCCGGACTTCCAACCGACCTACCACGGCGACCTGAAGACGCGCGACGCGGCCTACCATCAGGGCACCGTCTGGGCTTGGCTCATCGGCCCGTTCATAGACGCTTGGCTCAAGACTTACCCCGAAGACCGAGCGGGCGCGCGACGAATAATGGAAGGCTTCCTCACGCACCTCGACGACGTGTGCGTCGGCTCGATAAGCGAGGTCTTCGAGGCGGTCGAGCCGTTCGCGGCGCGCGGCTGCGTCGCGCAGGCTTGGAGCGTGGCGGAGGTTTTGAGGTGCTGGGTGAAGACGGCGGAATGAATTGCGGATTGCGGATTGCGGATTGCGGATTCGATGAAAGTAGCGCTGTTTTTCGTCGCACTCGCGTTGGCACTTAAGCTGCTCGACGAAAGTCATGTTACTTCAAATCCGCAATCCGCAATCCGCAATCCGCAATCGAATGAGGATTGAATGAGATTCAAAAGATCAAGCGGCATCCTTCTCCACCCCACGAGTCTGCCCGGTCGCTTCGGCATCGGGGACTTGGGCGACGAGGCTCACAGGTTCGTTGACTGGCTCGCCGCCGCGGGGCAAGCCTTCTGGCAGGTGATGCCGCTGGGGCCGACGGGCTACGGCGATTCGCCATACTCTTCGCTTTCCGCCTTCGCGGGCAACACGAATCTCGTCAGCCCCGAAAAGCTCGTCGAGGCGGGACTGCTCGTCGAGGCCGACATCGAGGACGCGCCCGACCTCCCCGCCGAGCGCGTTGACTACGGCAAGGTCATCGAGCACAAGCGCGCGCTGCTCGAAAAGGCTTTCCAGAATTTCAAAGAAAAGGTGAAGACCGACGCGGGGCTTGGGCGCGACTACGCGGGCTTTCTTGAGTTCGCAGCCGTGTGGCTCGACGACTACGCGCTCTTCGGCGCGCTGCGCGACGACGGCGGCGGCGCGCAGTGGCGCGAGTGGGACGCGGGACTCGCAAAGCGTGAGCCTGCGAGAATCGAAGAAGCGCGCGCGCGGCTCGCCGAAGGAATCGAGGCGCACAAGTTTTTTCAGTACGCATTTTTCGTGCAGTGGCTCAAGCTCAAAAAATACGCGAACGAGCGCGGCGTGAAAATCATCGGCGACATGCCCATCTTCGTCGCGCACGACTCGGCGGACGTTTGGTCGCGGCGCGAGCTGTTCAAGCTCGAAGAAACGGGAAGCCCTTCGGTCGTCGCAGGGGTTCCGCCCGACGCGTTCAGCGAGACGGGGCAGCTCTGGGGCAATCCGATTTACGATTGGGAGCGCATGCGCGAGGACGGCTTCGAGTGGTGGATCGCGCGCGTGCGCGAGACTCTGAAGATCGTTGACGTTGTTCGCCTCGACCACTTCCGAGGCTTCGCGGCCTTCTGGGAAGTCCCCGCAGGGCACGAGACCGCCGAGCGCGGGCGCTGGACGAAGGCTCCGGGCCGCGAGCTGTTCAATGCGATGAAGCGCGCTTTGGGCAGCGACCTTCCCATCATCGCCGAAGACCTCGGCACGATCACGCGCGACGTTCACGCCTTGCGCGACGAGATGGGCTTTCCCGGCATGCGCGTCTTGCAGTTCGCCTTCGGCGGCGACCCGCACGACACGCACCTGCCGCACGAGTACACGCGCAGCACCGTCGCCTACACAGGCACGCACGACAACGACACCGTCGTCGGCTGGTTCGACGCGCTCGCGGACGAAGCGGCGGAGGGCGACGACGACAAGGGCCTCAAACGCGAGCGCGCCAACTGTCTCAAGTACCTCGGCACGCGGGGCGACGAGATCAACTGGGACTTCATACGCGCCGCCGAGATGTCCGTCGCCGACCTGAGCGTCGCGCAACTTCAGGACGTTCTCGGCCTCGGCTCCGAGGCGCGCATGAACACGCCCGCGAGCGCCGAAGGCAACTGGACTTGGCGATTTCAGGAGGGCGCGCTCACCGAAGTGTTGGGCGACAGGTTGAAGGAGATGACGGCGATCTACGGGCGGGAGCAGTACCGCGAGCGGTAGTGGGCGGGTTCATGTCGGAAACGCGACCGTCAGGGAGCGTGTCTCACTCCCAAGAGACACGCTCCCTGACGGTCGCGTTTCCGACATTACTCCTGCGGCTCGTCCTCCGGCGCGGCCTCCTCGCCCTGCGCTTCCGTGTCGGGGATGTTGGCGGTCGTCGCGTATCCCAACTCCTGCATCATCTCAGGCGTCGGGCGTCGGTGGACGCCGTCGTCCTCCGCGACCTGTGCGCTGCACGCGCGGCAGAAGCCTTCGTCGAGCGGGACGATTGCGTCGGCGTGCGCGCAGTAGACCGTCTCGGTGGGGACGCCTTCGAGCGTCGTCTCTTCGGGCGATAGAGGCTGCACGCCCGGCTCGGCTTCGGGCTGAAACTCTTCGTCATGCTCCTCGGCGCGCGACGCCGCGTCGCCGATTGTTTGCAGTCGGAAGAGCGCGAGCGAGCGCGCCTCAAGTCGGTACGAGACGCCGCCGCGCACGTTGCGCCGCGTCTTGCGGCGACCGAAGCTCTCGCGCGTGTCGAGCAGTTGCTCCCAACTGTCGCCCTCTCGGTGCGCGGGCAGCACGAACGAGACGAAGCGGTGGTGCGCGTT
>DASQLL010000059.1:0-3915 GCA_035630035.1 Pyrinomonadaceae bacterium
CACTTCGTCAACCACGACCGCGCCGGGGTCTTTCCGTCCGAGCAATTTTTCCGTCCGCGTCGCCGCCCAAGTCCCCGCGAAAGAAACGGCGGCGACGACGAGTAGCAGCAACGTCGTCAAAAACATCTGACGCGACGCGGCCCCCTGCCCGAACCGAACGCCCGCGTCGTTGAGCATGAGATTGCCTGCGCGCTCGATTCCGAAATAGATAAGGACGCCGACGCCCGCTCCCCAAGTCCCCGGCGCGACCGGGATGAAACCGACGCCGCACGTCGCCACGCCCAGCGCAACGTAGTCGCCCGCCGTGCGTCTGCTCGGCGCGACGACGACGTGCGGCATCTCGACTACGGGATGGCTAATCGAGTCGCTTGTCTCTTTCATAAAGCATTCAGCGTTCAGCGTTCAGCACTCAGCAGTCAGCTTTTGAGTTTTCCAAAGATGGCGGTCTCTACAAAAACGCACGATTGGGGAACGCGGCAAAAAGCTGAAAGCTGACTGCTGAGCGCTGAACGCTCCTAAACTATTCTCCCGACGAGGTCGTACTCCTGCGCTTCCGTAATCTCGACGTTCACAAAGTCGCCCGGCTCCGGCGCATAGCCTTCGGGCGCGTCGTTGATGAGGACGCAGCCGTCAATGTCCGGCGCTTGCGTCTCTGTGCGTCCCTGCCAGAGCAAGTCGGACTCCGCGGACGCGCCCTCGAACAGCACGCGCACCGTCTGCCCGACGCGCGCCCTGTTCTTCCTGAGCGAGATGCGCGACTGCTCCTTCATCAAACGGTCGCGACGACGACGCGCGACTTTCGCGTCAACCTTGTCGGGCAGCTCGAACGCTGAAGTCCCCTCCTCGTCCGAGTAAGTGAAGACGCCGACGCGGTCGAACTCGACGGCGCGGACGAAGGCGAGCAGCTCCTCGAAGTCCTCCTCGGTCTCGCCGGGGAAGCCCGCGATGAATGTCGTCCTGACGGCGACGCCGGGCACGCGCTTTCGCACGCGCTCGATGAGCCGTTCGAGGCTCGCGCGATTTCCACCACGCTTCATGAGTTTGAGAACGTTATGCGAGGCGTGCTGCAAAGGCATGTCGAGGTACTTGACGGCCTTCGGCTCTTCGGCAAGCACGTCGAGGAAAGCGTCGCTGATGTGCGTCGGGTACGTGTACATCACGCGCACCCACTCGACGCCTTCGACGCGGCACAACTCGCGCATGAGGTGCGCGAGCGCGTCCTGCTCTCCGAGGTCTTCGCCGTATCGCGAAGAGTCCTGCGCGACGAGTATGATCTCTTTGACGCCCTGCCGAGCGAGCTGCTGCGCCTCCGCCACGACGGAACCGAAACGTCGGCTGCGGAAGTGGCCGCGCATCTGCGGGATGAAGCAGAAGGCGCACGGGCGGTCGCACCCTTCGGCGATCTTAATGAACGCGTAATGCCCCGGCGTCGCAAGCACGCGCGGCGTTGACTCGTCGTAGAGGTACGTCGCCGTCTGATTGCCGAGCGGCAGGACTGGAAGCGAGCGGGCATTGACGCGCTCGTCCGCGACCGTCGTGATCTGATTTATTTGACTCGTACCGATGAAAGCGTCAACTTCGGGAATCTCCGCGCGCAGCTCTTCGCGGTATCGCTCGACGAGGCATCCCGCGACGATGAGACGCTGGCACTTCCCTTCTGATTTTAAGCGCGCGGCTTCGAGAATGGCTTCGATTGATTCTTTTTTCGCCGCATCAATGAAGCCGCAAGTGTTGACCACGAGCGTGTCGGCCTCCGCCGCGTCGCCCGTAATCTCGTAGCCCTTCAGTTTCAACTCGCCCATCATCACCTCGCTGTCAACGAGGTTCTTCGGGCATCCCAGACTGATGAATCCTACTTTTTTCATAAATGGTAAATAGTGAATGGTAAATGGTGAATGGTTGTTGAGTGTCGGCGTCTTCATGAGTGCGAAACGGAAGCAGTGACACCGCCAAGCTCTATTTACCATTCACTATTTACCATTTACCCGCTTTCTTCCATACGTCGCAGGCAGCGCTCGACTTCGGCGGCCTCTGCGCTCGATAAATTTTGTGCGCCGAAGCGCACGCGGTTATAAGCTCGTGTGATAGTCAAAACTTCCGGCGTGTTGACCGTGCCGGCGAATTCGAGCGGCGTTTCGTCGTCGCGGCGACTGTGACCGCGCGACTTTAGAGTCTCGGTCATGCGCTCGTAAAATTCGACGACGGCGGCGCTGGCGGCGCGTCCGCCTTTGTGGCCGCGCCCGAACTTGAGAAGTCCTTTGCGGCGAAGCCACACCAGCCCGACGATGATGAAGAGCGCCGTGACCGGGGCGAATACGAGCGGTGAAGTTACGACGCCGAACGCGCCGACGACTCTGCCCTGCTTGCCGCTCCACCACGCGGACAGACGCGCGTTCAGATCGTCCGCGGACTGAGTCGCAGCGATGCGATAGTTGCTTATCTGACTCTGTATTGTACGCGCGAGAGTGCGCTGGCCCTGCCTATCATAGGCGAGCACGTGCTGAATCCAAAACAGCTCAAGCGCGTCGCCTAAGCGGCGCAGGCTCCCCGAAAGGCCGCTGCCGCTCGTTCCAGCCGTGCGACCGCTTGAGGGCGTCGGGTCGAACGTTACCCACGAGTCCGTCTCCGAAAAATAAACCTCGACCCAAGAGTGCGCGTCGGCCTGACGAACGATGAAGGCGTCCGCCGCCGCGTTGTACTCGCCCGGCTGGAAGCCGTTGACGATGCGCGCGGGGATGCGGAGCGTGCGGAGCATGATCGTCATCGCCGTCGCGAAATATTCGCAGTGCCCCGCGCGCACGTTGAAGAGAAAATCCGCGAGCGGATCAGCGCCGCCGGCTCGCAACTGTAGCGAGTAGCCGTAACGCCCGCCGTAGGCATTCTGATTGAGGTGCGCCTCGATGGCGCGCGCCGTGTCGTACGTGTTGCGCGCGCCTGCTTGGTCGGCCACCGTCCACGCGAGGCTGCCGATTCGCGTGTCGAGGTTGGCGGGCAGTTGCAGGTAGTCTTCGACGGGGCGGCGCAAATTCGTCGGCGCGCTCGAAGAGCCGCGCGCGCGGTCGGCGCGGAGGCGTTCGGCGGGCGGCTCGAACGTGTCGGAGTAGACCGTGTATGTGATCCTCTCAAGCGGGTGCGGGCGCGAGGCGAGGCCGTCGTCGCGGTCGCGCCGAAGATACTGGAACGCGCCCTGCACGGCTAAGGCGCGCGGCGCGGCGAAGATGACGGGAGTGTCAATCGGCTCGACGAAGAAGGTCTGCGTCGTTACGCGTCCGAGGTCTTCGGTCGTGCCCAAGAGAAAACGGTTGCCGTCGAAAGCCGGGAAGGACGGGCTGGCCTGCGCCGACTGAGACCAGCGGCGACCGTCGAAGCGGTCGAGCGCGACGCCGCGCCAACGCAATCCTTCGGCGCGCGACGCGCCCTGCCCGCTGACGCGGACGCGCATTACGAGCTGGTTGCTCTCGTTGAGGCGTCCGATGTCGCCGAGCGTCACGTGGTCTGAGAAGCCGGTGAAGCCGGTCGAGGCCGCGCCGCCGTGCATCGCCAGAACGCTCTCAGCCGAGCGCGGCGTGACGAGAAAAATCGGGAGCGCGAGACCGAAGATGAGGAGAAACAGTGACAGCGCGGCCACGGGCAGACGACGCATCGCGCGCGCCTTTTTGTCGCGACTGAGGTCGCGTTTGCGCCAGAGAAACTTCGGGTCGTTCGCGATGAGCAGGCGGCTCTCGGCTTCGGGCGCGGCGCGGCTCGCCTTCCGAAGCTCGAAGCAGACGATGGCGAGCAGAGCGCAGAAGATGTAGACGCCGAGCGTCAGCAGAAACGTCGGACTCGCGCTGAGGCCCGCGGCAAGCAGCACCTCGAAGAATGAGATCAGATAGAGGAAAAGCCAGTCGCGGTCGGACTTGACCTGAAGAAGTT
>DASQLL010000060.1:0-4963 GCA_035630035.1 Pyrinomonadaceae bacterium
ATGGAGAGTTGGTGATTATGCCGCCCACTGGTTTCTTGCCGCATCGTGGGGGCTTCAAAATCTCAATGAGCTTGTACGAGCATGAGCAAAGTTATGGTGGCGGGTACGCTATCGGCGACAACGCCGGCTTCATTGTAAATCTACCGAACCGCCGCTCATTCAGTCCTGATGCCGCCTTTTATAAAGGAGAGCCGACGGGCGGCAAATTTTTGAATGGCGCACCGGCTTTCGCCGTTGAAGTTCGTAGCGAAGGCGATTATGGCGCGGCTGCCGAGCAGGCTTTGGCGGCGAAGCGTGCCGATTACTTCGCTGCCGGCACACTCGTTGTCTGGGATGTAGATGTGCTCAGAGATAAGGTCGTGCGGTCATACCGCGCCGGCGACCCACATAACCCAACTGTGTATCAAAGCGGTGATATTGCCGAAGCTGAACCTGCGGTGTCCGGCTGGAAAATTCCGGTTGATTCTTTCCTTTCATAGCCGCGCCCGACAACTTGTTCCAGCCGAACCACCTCAACTTGCCTTTCATCAGCTTTGCATGCCTTCGGCTTGCTTAAACGGAGATGTTTGCGAATTCATCGGAAAAGAGCGCTGCTTTGACCCGGAGTTGCATTAACGGAAATACGCTTTATAGTGGGTGACATCTTGAAGAGAACGAAGTTGATTAATGTCTGAATCATTCCGCACGAATCAAAGCCGCACTGCTCCCGATAAACTGGACTACTCCATCTGCGCTCAGTTCCTGTTCATGCACGTGGCATGCCTGCTCGCCGTATGGACGGGCGTGAGCGCCGTGGCCGTCGCCGTCTGCGTCGCGTTGTACGTCGTGCGAATGTTTGCAATCACAGCCGGGTTTCATCGCCTGTTCGCGCACAGGACTTACAAGACCGGCAGGGCTTTCCAGTTTCTGATGGCGTTCATCGGAACGGCGAGCTATCAGAAGGGGCCGCTCTGGTGGGCTTCGCATCACAGGCGTCATCACCTTTACGCGGACACGGAGCGCGATCTGCACTCGCCGATAGCGTACACGCTCTGGCGCTCGCACGTCGGCTGGTTCCTGCTGCGCGACAGCCAGACGACCGATTTCAAACTCGTCTCCAATCTGGTTAAGTTCCGCGACATGCGCTGGCTGGAGCGTTACTACCACGTGCCGCCGATAATTTTAGCGGCTTCGATGTTCCTGCTCGGATCGTTGCTTGATCGCTACGCTCCCGGTTTGGGAACGTCGGGCTGGCAGATGCTCGCTTGGGGGTTCTTCATCAGCACGGTGATTCTCTATCACGGCACATTCACGGTTAACTCGCTCGCGCACGTCTTCGGCAGCCGACGCTTTCCGACGCAGGACGGCAGCCGCAACAACTTATTCGTCGCGCTCATCACGCTCGGCGAGGGCTGGCACAACAATCATCACCACTACCCTTCGTCGGAGCGTCAGGGCTTCTACTGGTGGGAAGTTGATATGTCTCACTACGCGCTGCGCGCGCTCGCGTGGCTCGGTGTGGTCTGGGAGTTGCGAGCGCCCCCGCCCGGCGTGACCGACCTGCGAGCGGCTCCCGCGCCGAGCAGCTCACTTGAGCCGACCGCGGATAGCGCGGCCCTCTAGCGCCCCGTGTCGGCGGCGCACTAAGGACTTTTCCGACAGAAAACTTTTCTGGATTATATGAAACGGCGCTCGCGGCTTTTTCTCTGGCTCGTTGCGTTCATGGTGGGCGCGGTCGAAACGTGGGCTAACCGTCACGCCATGAATCCCGACGGCGTCTCCTATCTCGACATGGGCGACGCGTATTTCCGAGGCGACTGGGGAACGGCGATCAACGCCTATTGGAGTCCGCTCTACTCGTGGCTGCTCGGCGGGGCCATGTTCTTAATCAATCCCGCGCCTCGTTGGGAATACCCGCTCGCCCACCTCGTAAACTTCTTCGTCTACCTGTGTGCGCTCGTCTGCTTCGACTTCTTTCTGAGGGAGGTAATCCGCGGTCAGCGTGCGCGGCGCGACGGTGACGAGGGTGAAGGCCCGAACCCTTCCGCGTCCCCACGGATGTTGCTGTTGCTGGGGTATGCGATTTTCATTTGGGCGTCTTTCGTTCTCATACGCCCCGCCTACGTCACCCCGGACATGTGCGTCGCCGCGCTGGTGTATCTCGCCGCGGGCTTAGTGCTTCGCATTCGCAGGGACGCGCGCCCGCACCTGTTCGCGTTGCTCGGCCTCGTCCTCGGGTTCAGTTATCTGGCGAAGGCGCCGATGTTTCTAGTCTCTTTTCTCTTCATAGCGGTCGCGGCGGCGCTGGCCGGCGGCACTCGCAGGGCGTGGCCGCGCCTTCTGCTGGCGCTCGGCTGTTACGCGCTCGTGGCCGCCCCTTTCGTCGCAGCCCTCTCCCTGTCTAAAGGCCGTCTGACGTTCGGCGATAGCGGAAAGCTCGCCTACGCATGGCTCGTCAACGACGTGCCGCTCAGGCACTGGCAGGGCGGGGAAGCGGCTCACGGCGCTCCCGTTCACCCCACGAGGCAGGTTCTCGCGTCCCCCGCGATTTACGAGTTCGGCGCTCCCATCAAGGCCACATACGCCCTCTGGTATGATCCTTCGTACTGGTACGAAGGCGTCGCCGTTCATTTCAACCTTCGCAAACAGCTTCGAGTAATCGCCCATCACGCGGGCGTCTATCTTTCATGGTTCTCCTTCCGTGGCGCATTACTCGTCGTCGGCTTTGCCCTGCTATTTTTTTTTCGTGGCTACGGGGGGCGGCTGGCAAAAGGTGTCTTGCGGCAATGGTGTTTGCTGTTCCCCGCGCTCGCCGCGCTCGGCATGTACTCACTGGTTCACGTGGAGGGCAGGTTCGTTGCGCCCTTCATGGTCTTGATCCTTGTGGGCGTCATCTCAGGGATCGGCATGCCCGCGGAACCTAAAAGTAGAAGGCTCACGACGCTCGCCGTGTGCGTGATTCTTCTCATCTCCATCGGCCCCGCAATGCTGCGCCGGCATTTCGCGTCCGTCAGGCAAATGGCCGGGGACGATGTCGCGCGCAACGAATACTGGCGCGTCGCGCAGACGTTGAAGGGGCTGGGAGTTAAGGAGCGAGACGAGGTGGCCTCACTAGACTACGCGAATCCGTATAATGCCAAATGGGCGCGGCTGGCGAGAGTCCGAATCGTCGCCGAGATGTACGACGCCGGAGACGTAAATTCTTTCTGGGCGAATTCTTCGGACAGGGAACGTGTCATGGACGCTTTTCGACGAGCCGGGGCGAAACTCGTGGTGGCGTCGAACGTGCCGAAGACGGTTTCCGCGGACGGCTGGCGGCAACTCGAAGGCACGGACACTTATGTCTATTTTTTATCGGAAGGTAGCTCTCTCGCTTTGCCTCAATCACAGCCGCCCGTCAAGTGATTATGATAAAGTGGGCACCGCTTAGAGCGGCGGCGCCAGAGAATCGCGGACTGCCGATGAACGTAAACATTCTTCTCATACAGGAAAACGTTCACGTCTTCGTCGAGGGGCCGGGCGGCGGCTCCGTCGAAGGCACGATCATCAACCTCGTCCAGTGGCTGAAGCTCATCGTGGAGACGACCGGGGCGGTCGTCATAGGGCTTGGAGTCGTGACGGCGGTCTATCAGTTCATCCGCGCGCTCGTTCCGCCTCGACGCGTAGACTACAACCCTATAAGGCTGACGCTCGCGCGCTACCTCGCGCTCGCGCTTGAGTTCCAACTGGGCGCGGACATCCTGACGACGGCGGTCGCGCCGAGCTGGGATCAGATCGGAAAGCTTGGGGCCATCGCGGTCATACGTACGGCGCTCAACTATTTCCTGACCCGCGAGATGCAGCAGGAGCGCGAAGTGAGCGGGACGGACGAAGTGCGGAGGGTTGAAACGGACGGCGCTGACCGCGACCATGCCGGCGTGTGAGGGCGAGTTGATGCAAGGGCGGAAACAGCTTCGCCGACTGTGGTAGCATCGCCGATATCTTTAGGCCTTTCGACTTTCTACCTGTAAGGGAACGAACGCGAGCCATCATGTCAGGGCGAGTTGATTATTCTGCCGACCTAGTACTCGTTTGTAACAGCCTCGACGCCGGGGGCATCGAGCGCGTCGTCTCCACGCTCGCAAACGAGTGGAGCCGGCGCGGGCGAAGGGTCTCGGTCGTCATGCAGTACGACCGCCAAAGGTTCTACGCGCTCGACCCGTCAATCCACCACGTCGTCCTCGGCAACTCCGGGCTGGCACGCCTCTTGGGGTTCACGAAGAAGATCAGGTCTCGCCTCCTTGAGTCCAATCCTGCGAAGCGTTGGTTGCTAAGACTCCTCGGCGGGGGCCTCTACAATTCCTCCGCCGAAAGCTTCCACCGAATAAACTTCGGACTGCTGATCGCTTTCGAGGCTTGGGCGTTGCGCCGCGCGCTGAAGCGCATAGAGTCGCCCGTGGTCGTGTCGTTCGGCACGGCGCTGAACATACTAACGGTCAAGGCGTGCGAAGGACTCGGCAGGCGCGTCGTCATCTCCGAGCGCAGCGCGGGGCTGAACGGCTGGGGCCGCCTCTCGCGCAGATTCTACAACCGCGCAGACATCGTGACGGCCAACTCGCGCGGGACGCTGCGCGGCCTCGCCGACTTCGTAGATCAGGGCAAGCTCGCCTTCGTCCCGAACCCTCTCGTGCTGCCCAATGGCGGAGGAGGAGGCGAGCCGCCGCCCGCGCCCTTTTTCCTGAGCGTCGGTCGCCTCGTGTGGGACAAGGCTTACGACGTGCTGCTCGAAGCCTTCGCGCTCGCGGGCGACGAGCTGGGCGCGTGGCGTCTGTCGGTCGTGGGCGACGGGATGCTCAAGGACTCGCTGGCGGCGCAGGCCGACGGCCTCGGCATCGCGGGGCGCGTTGACTGGCACGGCGTCATGCGAGACCCGCACGCCTTCTATCGCGCCGCGGGCGTCTTCGTGCTGGCCTCGCGCGTCGAAGGGATGCCCAACGCCCTGCTC
>DASQLL010000061.1:0-3829 GCA_035630035.1 Pyrinomonadaceae bacterium
ATCGCCGTGCCGCGTCGTCACGAGAATGAGGAATAGCCGCCCGCCAACACGCCGCCCGCGCTGGGCATGAGCGCCGCGCGGCGTCTTTTGATTTCGAGGTCTTCCATGATGAGTTGGTCGCGGCGAGCCTCGTCGCCCGCGCGGTCAGCCGACGCGATCTCCGCGGCCAAGTCCTTAATCTGCCGGTCGAGCTTCATCAGCCGCAGCCTCGTCAAACAGCTCTCGGCCTCGACCAGAAAGGCGTCGGTCGCCTCTCCCTCGGCGCGCTCGGACACGTGAATCAAGACGCGCCCGATGATGTCGGCGGCCACCGGGTCGCCCTCCGTCAATCTGCCGACCGAAGAGGAGTCAACCTTCTCGCCACGGCTCTGTAAGCTCGCCAGAGCGCGGAAGACCGACGCCGAAGGCAAGTCTTCATAGTCGCTCTCGGCGACGTGCGGCAACACTTCCGCCCGCAACTCTTCGTCGTGGAAGAGAAGCTCCAGAAGCCTTCGCTCGGCAACTGTCATCTCAGGCGTTTCGGCGAGAACGACTTTTTGTTTCACGTCAACTGTCATCGCGTTAGCGTCCGCGCTCCGCGCTCCCACCGACTTCCACAAGTCCTGTCTCAGCCCCGGCTCTTCGACGCGGAGCGCGTCCATCATCATGTCGAAGTATTCACGCTTCTGAATCGGATTGCGGACGGCGCGGACGAAAGGCAGAACGTCCGCGACCGCCTCCGATTTCTCCGGCGGGTTCCGAAGGTTGCGCCCGCGCATGGCTTCGTCGAGAACGAACTGTATGTGCGGGACGGCGTGCCCGCGACGCTTGTTGTACTCCTCGACGCCTTCGGCGCGGACGAACTCGTCGGGGTCTGCGCCGTCAGGAAGGACGAGGATTTTGACCTCAAAATCTTCAGGGAGAAGAACCTCGATGGCGCGCTTCGCCGCGCTTACGCCGGCGCGATCACCATCATAGTTGACGACAACTTTGCGCGCAAACCTACCCAACAATTTCGCCTGCTCAGCCGTGAGCGACGTGCCGAGACTCGCCACGACGTTACGCACGCCGTGCTGGAAAGGGATGATGAGGTCGAGATAGCCTTCAACCAGAATCGCGAACTTCTTCTTCCTTATCTCGTCGCGCGAAGCATTCAGCCCGAACAGGTGTCGGCCCTTCGTGTACGCGGCGGTCTCCGGCGAGTTCAGGTACTTTGGCTCGTCGCCCGCACGCATCGCGCGCGCGCCGAAGGCGACGGGACGGCCCTGCGCGTCAAGCACCGGAAAGATAAGACGCCCACGGAAGCGGTCGTAAAATCCGCCGGCATCTTTTTTAACGACGAGGCCGCTGCGCTCGATTTGTCCGATGCTCGCGCCCTTGCCTTTGAGGTGATTGCCGAGCGCGTCCCAACTGTTCGGCGCGTAGCCCAGACGAAACACGCGCCGCGTCTCTTCCGTTATCCCGCGCCCCTCGACGTACTCGCGCGCCGCACGGCCTTCAGCGCCCTCGTCCTTAAACTGCCCCTCCCAGAATTCGAGCGCCCAAGAGTTAAGCTCGACTACCTCGTCGGCCTCCTTTCGACGCGCCTCGAACTTCTTGTCCTCCTGCATCACGGGCAAAGGCACACCCGCCTTCTCCGCGACTATGCGTACGGCTTCGGGGAACGAAACGCGCTCCATCTCCATCACGAAGTTAAAGACGCTCCCACCTTTCCCACATCCGAAGCAGTAAAAAATATCCTTCGCAGGGCTGACCGAGAACGAAGGCGACTTCTCCTGATGGAACGGACAGCACGCCATCCAGTTCGTGCCCTTCTTCTTGAGGCTCACGTAGTCCGACACGACGCGGACGATGTCCGCCTGCCGCCGTAGGTCGTCAATGAATGTCTGTGGGTAGCGCACTGCTCTACGACGTTTGTGCTTTCAGGTGTTTGAGAGAATCGGTCGGGGCGAAGACCGGCAGCGTTGCATTTTTATAATCGTCCAGATTGCGCGTCACAATCGCGTCGAGTCCGCTGGCCGTCGCGCTGGCGTGCTGCACCGCATCCTCATAATCGGCTAATGCCAGCACGCGGGCGGCTTCCATAATGCTCTTGTCGAGGAAACACACATCCAGCGTTGTCAGAAGTTCCGCGACGGCCTGTCTTGCAACATCCATCCCTTTTGACTTGCGGGTGACGTAGAACACGTTGATGAGAGTGATGCCGGAAATATAGCCGTCTATGCGCCCCCGCTCGTGCATGTCGAAGAGGGCCGCGGCAGCTTCGACGAAAGGCTCACGGTCTAACACCAAGTCGAGTACCACGTCATTATCAAACAAGACGCGCATCAGGAGTATTTCTCGGCAAGATAGCGGATGTAATCCTCTTTCAACTCTTCGTCCGAAGGCATCGGGCCGTCGGGCTTGGCGATGCCGCGCAATCTGCTGACAGCCGACATTTTGGCTTCACGCCGTGGCTGTAAATCCGCCTCAGGGAGTTCAGCTTCCTGCGACGCGCCATCTCCGTTCTCCAAATCTTCGCGTAAGCTGCGAGAAATCTCCTCAAGCAATGCGATGCGATCTGTGAAGGGAAGCCGCCTGATTTCTTCGATGAATTGTTGCTTCGTCATAGACGCCTCCTTTACGGGAATTCTAGCGCAATCCAAAACCGCGCGCACAATGCAGCCGGTCGGCGTTCGGGCTAAGCGATATTCACGAAGAACCGGCGCAGCTTCTCTGCGTCCAGTTTGCTCTCTGTACGCACGCCGCTGCAAACGTCGAGGCCGAAGGGCCGGACTGTCTCGACGGCCTCGGCGACGTTCTCAGGCCGCAAGCCCCCGGCGAGGAAGACGGGAAGGTCAACCGCGTCGCGTATGCGGCGACTCACGCGCCAGTCGTGCGTGCGTCCCGTGCCGCCTAGCTCTTTGACGGCAATGCTCTGATTGCCTGAGTCGAGCAGCAAGGCGTCAACGCGGGGCGCGACCGCGAGCGCTTCGTCAAAAGACTCCTCGCCCGCGACGTGCACGACCTGCACGAGCGAGACGCCGGGAAGCTCCGCGCGCAGCTCCATGTAAACGTCCGGCGCGACGCGGTCGCACAACTGAATCGTGTTGACGCGACAGCGGCGTTGCTGCGCGATGATCGTCTCTGCGTCCTGCTTGCACGTCAGCAGAAACGTCGCCACCGTGGGCGGCACGCGCGCGGCTATCTCCGCGATTAAATCTTCCGCGATCACGCCCGGCCCGCTCGGCATCTCCGACACCAGCCCCACCGCAGACGCGCCGCACTCGACCGCTATGCGCGCCTCCTCGCGGCTCGCGATGCAGCAGATTTTTACGCGCGGTCGTGTCAGCATGTAACGTGCTTCCCGGCCAAGAAAAATTTAACAGGGATGGACAGGATAAGGAAGAAACGCAGAAGTCAGAACGCTGAACGCTGAAATGAAAGACAAGTTGGGTTCAGTTCATCGTTCAGCGTTCTGACTTCTGACTTTTCTTCATCGTGTCTATCCCTGTTAATAAATTCTTTCTTCCAACTCAATCTACTGCTTTAGCTCGACGACGGTCGCGCCCGCGCCGCCCTGATTGTCGGGGGCGAGGTCGAAGCGCTCGACGTGCGGGTGCTGGCGCAAAAGGTCTGCGACCGCGCGTCGGAGCGCGCCCGTGCCGTGGCCGTGGATGATGCGTATGTGCGCGTGGCCGTGCAGGTACGCTTCGTCGAGGAACTTGTCCACCGCGTCGCGCGCCTCGTCCGTCGTTCTGCCGATGAGGTTAAGCTCGGCGTCGGGCGTTGCGCGCGACTGTTTGAGTTTCACCTCCGTCCCGCGCTGCTGCATGCGCTGGAGACGACCGGCGAGCGTGTCGTCTGCTTT
>DASQLL010000062.1:0-5824 GCA_035630035.1 Pyrinomonadaceae bacterium
CTTCGCCACGATCACGCCGGTGGAGGTGGAACGGGTGGTGGGGCGGCTCAACGAACGGCCACGCAAGACGCTCGGCTACCGAACGCCGAACGAGGTCTTTTACAAACGACGGCCTGTTGCACTTCAAAGTTGAATTCAAGAATCGCTATAATTTCTACCGATGCGCTTTCAACTTCTGCCCACGCCGAGCGCGTCGGCCACGCGGTTGATGTAGTTGAACCAGGAGGCGATGAGCGTTATCTGCAAGATGCCCTTGTCGTCGAAGCCCGCGGCGCGAAGTCGCTCGTGGTCTTCGGGCGTGATGCGCGTCGCGTCGCGCGTGATCTGCACGGCGTAGTCGAGCATCACGCGCTCCGCGGGCGTAACGGGCGCGCGCGTGTAGTCCTCTTCGAGCGCCCGCACCAACTCTTCATCTAAAGTCACGCGACGCAGAAACTCTGCGTGAGACTCGATTCAATAATGACAGCGGTTCGTAACGGACACCACGGTCGTTATCATCTCGTGCTGCCGTCGCGTCAGAGGCAGGTCGGGCGACATCAGCACACCGAACGTGGCGAAAGCGTGGTAGAGCGCATCGGGTATCAGGCTGTGCGAGGCGACGATGCCGCTAGTTTCACCGTCCGGGGTCGGATGCACAGGCTCGGCGTACTCCGACGGGTAAAGTCCGCGCTGCGACTCCATCGCCTCGCGCAGCTTCTCGTCCGCCTCGTCGAAAGGTATGGTCTTGATCCAAGTCATTTGTGCGATTACTCTCCTTCGCTTTCCTTATATCTCTTTTCGCTTGAGCGTAAGGCGAGAGGCGACTCACCGCCGCAGGCGCAGAGGCGCAGAGGACGCAGAGTTCACGCGGAGACTTGAGTAACATTCAACTCTCTGCGCTTCCTCCGCGTCCTCTGCGCCTCTGCGGTGAGTCCTACTCTCAATACATTCAAGCGAAGGTTGCTCTAGCCGCCGCCTCGACGGCGGAAGACAAGATAATAAAATGGCAGACCCGCCGCCACAACCGCGACGCCCAGAAGCGCCTGCTTCGGCCTGCCGCTCGCGAGCAGGAATAGAAGCGCCGCGCTCAAAAGTAGATACACAATCGGCGTGACGGGATAAAGCGGAGTCTTATAGACGGGGACATCTCCCTTGCACCGCAGGACGAACAGCGCCGCCACGGTCAGCGCGATGAAAAGCACGACGACGAAAAGGAAGTAGGAGATTATGTCGTCGAAGTTGCCGAGCAGCACCAGCACGGATGCCAGCGCGGCCTGCATCAGTATCGCTCGCGCGGGCGTGTTGTAGCGCGGGTGCAGACGCGCCGCAGCAGGCAGGAACAGTCCGTCGCGCGCCATCGCGAAGTAGACGCGCGGCGCGGACATCGTGAAGGCCGCGAGGCTGCCCAGCACGGCGACGACCACGACGCACGTGAAGATGAGCGCGCCCGCTCGACCGAAGAGCGCCTCGCCCGCCTGCGCCGCGAATGCCTCGCCCGAAGTGACTCGCTCCGCCGGAACAAGGTAGACGAAGGCCGCGCTCGTCAAAACGTAAACCGCGACGACGACGAGCAGGCCGTATGTGTAAGCTCGCGGCAGCGTCCGACCGGGGTCGCGCACCTCGCCGCCGAGCTTGCTCAAGTCCCACCAGCCGCCGAAGGAGAAGAAGGCCGAGACGAGCGCGCCCGCGAGTGCGCCCGCGAGCGGGGCCGAGCCTTCGCGCTGCGCGACAAGCGGCGTGAAGTTTCCCCAGTCGCCCAGACGCATTCCGAATCCCCAAAGCACGATGAAGAGCAACACCGCGATCTTTATGATCGTCAACCAGCGCACGACCCACCCGCCGAGACGGACGCCCCGAATGTTCACAACGGCCAGCAGGATGATTGCGGCGACGGCCAACGCCTTCACCCACGCCGGAGACAGGCCGAGCGCGTAGCCTATGTATGAGGCCGTGCCCACGGCGAGCGCGGCTGTCAGGCCGGGGTCTAGCACGAGCAGTCCCATCCATCCGAAAAGGAACGCGAGCGGCGGCCCGTAGGCCTCGCGCAGGTAGACGTAACCGCCCCCGGCTTCAGGGAAGCGCGCCGCAAGCTCGCCGTAGCAGAGCGCGCCGCACAGCGCCATCGCGCCCGCCACGAGCCACACAAGCAGCACGAGCAGCGGCGAGCCGACGGACTTCGTCATGCCCGCGGGCGTTAGAAAGATGCCGACGCCGACGACCTCTCCCACGACCAGCGCCGTCGCCGTGGCGAGGCCGATCTGCCGCTTCAGTTGAGAGTCAGACTGCTGTTGCTCGCCGCTCATTGCTTGGAAAGGTGATAAGTGATGAGTGATAGGTGATAAGAAAAAGCTTATCTAATGTGTGACTCTTATTTCAGCTTGCGGAGCAAGCGTCAGAGTAAAGCCCAGCGTGAAGCCGTAGGCGAACGCTGGGTTAGCAAAGTAGTAAGAAGATAAGCTCACGAAGTGAGCGCCAGACTGCGGTAGGAGTCGTTAACACAGCACACTGCCGCCCGCCTTCGCGGGCTTGGAAATTATTGGACGCACATACCCAGCGTTACGCTGCGCTTCACGCTGGGCTTTATTCTGTCCGCCTGCTTCGCAGGCTCTAAAACCAGCAAAGAAGCGTCACACATTAGGTGCTGTTCTTTCTTATCACCTATCACTCATCACTTATCACTGCCCTTAAAACGTTACGCGCGCGGCGAATTGGAAGGCGCGCGGGCCGCCTGAGCCTAAGACGCCGCCCGCGGTCGTCACGGGCCGCCCGAAGCTCGACGAGCGCAGGAAGCCCGGACTCGAAGCGTCGTTGCTGTCGCGCACGAGCACGTTAGAGAAGCCGGAGTAGTTGACGTTCGAGACGCCGAGCACGTTCGTCACGTTGAAGAGATTGAAGACCTCCGCAATCGGCTCGACGCTCACGCGGTCTCCGAATTTGAAGACCTTCGACAGACGCACGTCGAGCGAGTTGAAGCTGTCGCTAAAGCGCGCGTCCGGCGCGACGAGCGGCAAGGGCTGTCCGCCCACGCCGCCCGCCGCGTTGAGCGCGGCGATGAAAGCGTTCAGCTCCGCGCCGTTGTGAAATAAACGTCCGCCCGCGTTGCGCTGCAACGAGGGGATGCGCGCGCTTGCGTCCGGCAGGAGTATGTCCATCGGGACGCCCGACGCCATCGTCCAGAGCGGCGCGATGCGAAAGCCAAACGGCGCGTCGAAGACTCCCGCGAAGGCGAAGCGGTGGCGCTGGTCGTTCGGCGTCGGGCCGTACTCAAGTTGCAGATTGTTCGGGTCTATGGGGCCGTTCGAGAATGGAATCTGATCGTCGTTCGCGTAGTTGAAAGCCTTCGAGAGCGTGTAAGAGGCGCGGAACTGAAAGCCCCGCGCGTAACGCTTCTCGACGCTCAAAAGCAGCCCGTCGTACTTCGTCTTCGCGCTCGATTCGAGATTCTTCACGACATCGGGGCCGCCGACCACGGGGTTGAAGACCTGCCCGATTGCGCGCCCGATGATGAAGTGCGTGCCGAAGTTGTGCAGGTAGTCGGCGCGCACGACGTAGTCGCCCGCGAACTCGCGCTGAATGCCGACGTTGAACTGCTGCACCATCGGATTCTGAAGGTCGTTGTCAATGATGTTGATGCCGCCCGCGCCCGCGCCCGGCAGAACGAAGCCTGTAAAAGGGTTGGCGAGCGTCGGCGCGGGCGGCGGGAGCTGCCCGCACGCGGGGTTGAACAAACACTCCGGCGCGATGAAGAAGATGTTTCCGGCGCGCACCTCTATGGGCAGCGCGCGACCGTCGAGGCCGCGCTCAAGCGATTGAATCTGAAGCGTCACGCGGTCGTAGTAGATGCCGTAGCCGCCGTGCAGAGAAGTGCGCCCGTCGGTCGTTGCCCAGTTGAAGCCGACGCGCGGCGCGAAGTTGTTCGTGTCGCGCCCGCGCTCGCCCCGAAGGAACGATGTGACGAGCGGATTGATCTCGCCGGTGCGGCTGACGTTCTTCACATCCGTATCAAGCTCGTAGCGCAATCCGAGGTTGAGCGTCAGGCGCGGAGTCACGCGCCAGTCGTCCTGCACGAAGGCCGCGAAGTAGTTGTTGTTCGCGTCCGGTATGACGAGCGCCCTTTCGGGGAACGCGCTGCGTAAGGTTACGGCGAACAGAAGATCGTTATCATCCGTGCGACCGTCGCCGTTGCGGTCGAAGGCCGCGAAGTCTTCGATAAGCTCGACGCGCCCCTCTTGGAACACTCCGAGGTCGAAGTCCGAAAGGACGCGCTGCGCCTCGCCGCCGAAGTTCAGAGTGTGGTTGCCGCGTATCATCGAGAGCGTGTCGCCGAACTGAAAGCGCTTCTGCCGCGTCTGCTGCGGCACGCGGAACGAGACGCCGTCCTGTATGCTCGGAAACGTGAGCTGCGGCCCCGCCGTCAGAGGCACTGTGCGGTTGATGAACGTGCTGTAGCTGAAGCTGAAGTTGTTCACGTCAAGCGGCGTAAGCACGCGCTGGTAGTTGGCGAGAAACGAGTGCGCGCGGTTACTGCTCGACTGACGCTGCGAGGCCGAGCCGATGGAGCGTATGAGCGTGCTGGCGGCAACGTCGTCGGCGCGCTGGAGCGAGTAGCGAAAGCCCAAGCGGTCTTGATCGCTGATCTGCCAGTCGAGCCTGTCGGTCGAGAGCAAATCGTTCAGTGGCGCGTCCGCGAAGCCGCGCGTGATCGTGCGGCGCACGGCATCGCGCGCGCCGACGAGAACCGCGCCGTCCTGATTGCGATATTCGAGCGAGCCGAAGAAGAAGGCCGTGTCCTTTTTGATTGGGCCGCCGAGCGTGAACGAATACTGCTCGCGGTCGAACGGCGGCTCCTCGCCCGACGTGCGGTCGAAGGTCGCGGGCAAGCCTTGAAACAGGCTGCCGCGGAAGTATGCGGAGGCCGAGCCGTGCACTTCGTTCGTCCCCTGCTTGGTCACGACGTTGATGACGCCTGAGCCTGTGCGACCGAGCCGCGCGTCGAAGCGGTTCGTCGCCATCTGAAACTCAAGCACAGCGTCCTGCGAGATGTTCTGCACCGCGCCGCCCACAACGTCGTCGTTCGTGTCCGCGCCGTCAACGGTGACGCTGCCGCCGCGCCCGAACTGGCCCGCCGACGAGATGACGACCGTGTTTGTCTTCGTCGGGTCGAAGTTGGGCGCGGGCGCGTTGCCGGGCGTGAGCAGCGCAAGCTCGATGAAGTTGCGACCGTTCAAAGGAAGGTTTCTGATCTCGCGCTCGTCAATCACGCGGTCAACCCTCGACGATTCGGTGTCAATCAGCGGGGCCGCGCCGCTAAGGTCTACGACCTCCTGCAACCCTATCTCAAGCGGCACGTCGAGCGTCACGCTCTGGCCCACACGAAGCACGACGGGGGACTTCGAGACCTTGACGGCGAACCCCGTCGCCTCCACACGCACCTCGTACTCGCCCGGCGTGAGGTTCGGCAGCACGTAAACGCCTTCGTCGTTCGTCTGCGTCTCGCGCGACGTGCCCGTCGCGGTCTGCGTCGCCCTCACCGTCGCCCCCACCACGACCGCGCCGTTCGGGTCTGTGACTATCCCTCTGAGCGTCGCCACCGCCGCCTGCTGCGCCCTGTAGTTAACCGCGCCGCCCAGCACAAGCAAAAGACACACCGAAAGCCTTATGACGTTCTTGAGCAAAACACATCCCCTTTTTTAGTTGTTATGATTAACCGATCTCAGGACTTCGATGTTGATTGTTATAATTGACGAGACAATGGAACTCAAGCGCACCTGCATTTAACTCCGTCGAAACAACGGGCGAAGCATCGTCCTCTTCCTCCACAGACGCGACAGCGTTATTCAGCCGG
>DASQLL010000063.1:0-6181 GCA_035630035.1 Pyrinomonadaceae bacterium
CTCCGGCGCGGACATACGCGAGCTGCAATCGCTCACGCCCGAATCCGCGCGCGAGTTCGCCGCGCGAGGCCAGCAACTTTTTCAAAGAATCGCCGACGCGCGGCAATTGACAATCGCAGCCGTCAACGGCTTCTGCATGGGCGGCGGCCTCGACTTCGCGCTCGCGTGCCGCGTCCGCGTCGCATCCCATCAAGCCGTCTTCGCACACCCCGGCGCGCGCCTCGGCATCATCACGGGCTGGGGCGGAACGCAGCGCCTCCCCGCCCTCGTCGGCACGGCCCGCGCGTTTGAGATGTTCACGACCGCGCGTCGTCTGACTGCTGACGAGGCGTTCGAGATCGGTCTCGTCAGCCGCGTGCGCCCCGACGCGCTCGACTGCGCGCTCGAAATCGCCGCACGCCGCGGCTGATTCCCTCGACCTCACAGGCGAGGTTTTTGACCGTGGCGAATTACGCCGCCATACAACTTAGTCGAGACACTGTCTCTTCAAAAAGCTTTTGTTCCCGCCTTCAAAGAGCGTGAGTCCGCCCGCCGAGACAGTTCCCGTGAATTTGCGTGCGTCCTCGCCGGGCAGCGTGAACTCGATCTTCCGCGTTTCGACTTGCACATCCACTTTGACGAGCACGGGAGGGAGCAGAACACCTTCGGCGATTGTCACGGTGGCATAAAATTGGCCGTCGGAATCGGTCAGATAAATCTGCATCCCGCCGTAGTCGCCTCCGGGGCCGGCTTCGATGCTGCTAAACACGCCTTCCGTGTGGAAGGCCTTCGATTTAGCGCCCTTCTGCGCTACCGCGATTGAAACCATCAGCATGCACAACACGCAACTTAAGATGGTTCGGATTATCACTTTCATCGGACTCTCCTTTTTAGACTCGACTACTGATGCAAGAAAGTGGCAAGGCATCAACCTTGCCACTCTCTCATCTGCAACCGCAATGCTCGCCTGAGCGCGTCGGAGCTATTCGGTTTCGGCTGTCGCTTTACCGTCCTTGTAGTGGAGCGTGACCTTGTTGATTTCGGTCAGCTTCAGATTCTCCCACTCGATGGCGTTGCCTTGCGTGTCCTCAACTCTCAAATCCCACATTTCGGCTATCTCGTCGCGGTCGAACTTGATCTCAAGGCTCTGGCCGCTTGCCAGCGTATCCTGTCCGAGGATGTCCTCTTCCCAGTCATCCTTATCGTGCGGGGAAATGAAAAGCTTATTGATTACCACGCCCGTCGAATTGACCAGAGTGAAGTCCTGCGCTCCGCTTTCGCTTGAGGACGAGTTCGCAGAGGACGTGTTGCTCGTGTTGGCAGCCGGAGTGCTGGACGTGTTCGCCGGCGAAGCAGCTCTGTTGGCCGTGTTGGTTGCGGCTGTGTTCGCCGTGTTGTTAGCAGGGGCGGGCGCAGTCGAACAGGCACCGGCAAAGATCAGAACGGAAGCCAGACCGCCGGCGGTCAAAATATTTTTCATGTGTTCCTCCAATGTTGTTTCAAGTAAACAGCGCGCCGGCGTTATTCCAACGCGGTTAGTTATACGCCCGCACGCCACGGATTACGGGTGGCGCTCAGTTTGATAAGATCGTGGACAATGGCTGTCTCAAAATCATCAATCTGATCCTGTGTCGCGGTTTCTTTATCTTCGCGCACCTATCCTTTCTCATTTGAGAAGCGACGCCGGCGAAGTGAACGGCTGTAAGCGAAACGGAAACCGGGAGACGCTTCGCACAACTTTACCAAGCTTCCCCGGAGCAGCTATCGCGGGCCGTAATAAGAAGAAAAAGTGTCGGGGCGACAAAGTCAGCGTGGCGAATGATCAGGTTTAAAACGGCGGCGATAGTAAAGCATGGTAATCGTTAAGTCAATTAGCCTCACAAAACATTCGTTCCGCCTCATGCGTTAGGGGCGTCCGCTTCCTGTTTCAGTTTGTTCACTTCATTCTCATCAAGAAGCGTGCGATGCCTGCCTGACAGTCGTCGGTCGTGCGGGCGATGGTGTTAACATCCGCGCCGGCTTGCAGCGCGCCGTCGAACGTCATGCCGTCCATCTGGTAGAGAAGGCGTTTCGTGAGCATGACGGCGGAGCGACTGACCTGCTCGAACTCCGCGACGTAGCGCTCGACCTTCGCCTCGAAGGCGTCGTCGTCGAAGACGTGGTTGACGAGGCCGAAGCGCTCGGCCTCGGCGGCTGAAATCTCCGCGCCGCGCGTTATCAGCTCGAACGCGCGTTTCTCTGAGACGTTCCGGCGCAGTATAGCCATGACCATCGCGGGCACGAACCCGATCTTCACCTCCGGGTATCCGAAGCGCGCCGATACGGAAGCAAGCACGATGTCGCAGGCCGTCGCAAGTCCGCACCCGCCGGCGAGCGCGCGGCCCCGCACGGCTGCGACGACGGGCACGCGCACCCTCCTTATCAGCGCGTAAAGCTCCATCAGCGACTGCGCGTCTTCGAGATTATCCGCGACCGAGCCTTCCGAAATTTTCTTGAGCGCGGAGAGGTCTGCGCCCGAACAGAAGTCTGCGCCCGCGCCCGTGACGAGGACTGCGCGCACTTCATCGCGCCTGTCCGCGTCGCGCAAAGCCTGCTTCAACCCCGCGACGAGCGCGTCGTTCAGCGCGTTACGTTTCTCAGGCCGGTTGAGCGTGACGACCGCCACGTGGCCTTCGAGGGCGTAGTGGATGGGACTTTTTTCCATAAGTACAGAGGTTAGAGGCTAGAGGTTGGAGGTTAGAAATTGTCCGTTAACTAAGATTGAAGATTTACAGGCAGCAAAATCTTTTACTAACCTCTAACCTCCAACCTCTAGCCTCTGCCTTTATCATTCTTCCAGAAAACTCGAAAGCGTTGCGCTGACTTCTTCGGAATACTCCTGCTGAATCCAGTGGCCGCCTTCGGCGAAGCGCACTTCCCTGTACGGCGCGTCAACGTATGCCGCGACGTTCCTGACGGTTTCGGGGGCGATGGCTACGTCGCGCTCGCCATAGATGAAGAGCGTCGGCACGCGTATGCGCTCCTGCTTCGTGTATTCGCCCTTCTTAAAAATCTGCTTGAGCCGCCCGCCGAGATTGGCGCGGTAGTAGTTGATCGCAGCCGTGAGCGCGCCCGGCTCGCGCATGGCCGACTTATAGATTTCTATATCGTCGTCTGAGAAAGTTCCCGCGCGCGCGCCGGTGCGGAGCATCTTTTCGACGGCGGCGAAGTCGTCGCGCCGTATGAACCATTCCGGCAGCGAGGGGAGTTGAAAGAAGAACATATACCAGCTCATCAAAAGCTGCTTGAGCGTAAAGTTCTTCGCCCAGACCGCGGGCGGAGGGACTTGCAGCGCGGCGAGCTTCCAGACGTAATCCGGGTAGTGCTGTGCAACGGCCCACGCGACCGCCGCGCCCCAATCGTGGCCGACGACCGCGGCCTCGCGCGCGCCGAGGTGGCGAATCAAACCCGTCACGTCGTCAACGAGGCGGCTCGTTCTGTAGTCCTCAACGCGCGCAGGCTTGTCGCTCAGGTTGTAGCCGCGCAAGTCCACGGCGACGACGCGGAAGCGCTCGCCAAGCGAAGCGAGCTGGTGCCGCCACGAGTACCAAAACTCAGGGAATCCGTGCAGCAGAACGACGAGACGCTCGCCCTCGCCGCGCTCGACGTAGTGAAGCCGCACGTCGCCCACCTGCGCGTAGCCGTGGCGCACGGACAAATCAAAATCGTTCGGAGCGTCGTTCATAGTAGTAGGGGCAGGGCTTGTCCCTGCCCGCCGCGCTTAACACGCGGCATCATAGCTGAAGTAAAAGCCGGGCAGGAACAAGCCCTGCCCCTACGGTTTTACCCATCGAGGTTGAGAGTCCGCGCCTCTTCAACAGGCACGTCAATCTCCATTCGCAGCAGCGCGGTCGAGAAGGTCTTGCCCTGCGCGTCCGTCATCAGCGAGACGGTGCCGCCGCCGCCGAGAGATTCGTGCAGGAGGAAGTTTAGCGCGCCCAAGTTCGGCAACTCGAAACGCTCGACCTCGCCTTTGACCATCCCACGGAAATGCTCTTTGACGCGCTCCGCCGTGACCTCGCGCACAAGCAGCGGATAAATCTCTTCGCGCAGTGCTATCAGCCCGACGTTCGCCGTGTCGCCCTTGTCGCCTGAGCGCGCGTGCGCGAGTTTGACCAGTTTGATTTTCATGAAAAGCTTTCGGCAATCAGCATTCAGCGGTCAGCTTTTTTTTCAGCCCGATTCTCGTAAAGTGATAGCCAGTAGAATCCTACCACGACGAGCGAGTGCGTTATCTCCCCTCCGGCGATGAGCGCGGGGATTCGTTCGAGCGCGACGAGGCGGACGATTGTCTGCTCCGTCCCTTCGCACGAGGGCTGTTGCCGACGCACAGCTCCGCGCGCGAGGAACGTGTGAATCCAGTTGTCCTGAATCGCGGGGTTGGGGCGCGTCCTTCCGAGGAAGACGACATCTGTGGCCGCGTAGCCCGTCTCTTCCAGAAGCTCGCGCGCCGCAGCCTCGTGCGGACTCTCGCCGGGGTCAACCATCCCGCCCGGAATTTCGAGCGAGAGCTGCTGCGTGCCGTGGCGATACTGCTCTATCAGAACGACCTCGCCGTTTGCCGTCAACGGAATCACGTTTATCCAATCCGGCGCTTCGATAACGTAGAAGTCGTGCGCCCGCCCGTCGCGCGGGTCTGCGCTCAGATCGCGCCGCACTTTGAAGACGCGGCAGTCGGCCAACTGCTCGGAGCTTTCACGTCTCCATTTTAATTGAGACGGGGAGACGGAGAGACAGGGAGACGGGGAGTCATTTTCCACCACTTCATCATCTGGTTCAGACGTATATGTCATGGTCGAATTGTCCATTGCTCCGCATTCACAATCATGTTGACAAGTTGACTCAATATTTGGTCATAAGATGAGTCGAGATCGTTCGCTTCATCCTCGCTCATGTAATGACATCGGTGAGCGAATTCCAGCCAAACACGAGTTTCTTCTGCCTCCCCTTCCGCATCACTGAGTTTACTAATGAAGTGCTTTGTAGCGCCTTTTTCTCCAAGCTTCCGCAATATTGGCACAGACGGAACATGATGAGCGTCGCATTTGATCCACCATCGAATATTTCTCTTCTGACGGAAATTTCTTCGTCAGATCAAAGATTCTCATGGCGGAACCCATTGCCGACCTGTAAACGCGAAGCTCTTTGTAACTACTTATTACGGTTTGCATTTGCATTGGCACTGAAAACAGTAGTTTCGACTCGATGTTTATTGGCATTGTTAGTGCCAATGCAAGCGCAAACCGTAATATGTGTCCCATATCGTGGTGAGAACCGATTTCGCGGACGCCCCGTCTCCCCGTCTCCGCATCTCCCTGTCAGACTTCAGTCACTTCGACGTGCGGCTCGATCTCGGTCTTCGGGATGAGCGCGGGCCAGTAGGCGACGATCTCTTCGACCTTAGGACGACCGCCCGCGAAGCCCGTCACGGCGGGCGGCCCCGTGAGGATGAGCGGCGCGATCTCCTTCGTGAATCGCTCGACCGCCGCGCGATCCTGCCCGCGCACGCCGACGCGCAACTGAACTTCGGGCGCATCCCCGGAAGGCTCGCCCGCGAGCAGGCCGTGCGTCGCGCTCGCGCCGACGAACTCCGTCAGAATCTGATCGAAGCCGAGGCCGAGGCGTTCGAGGCGCGCACGCAAAATCTGGTCGGCGGCGCGCGCCTTCGCGTGTGCGTCGGGCCATGCGTAGACGAGCGTGCCGACGGCCTTGAAGCCCGCCGAATAACTTATAGAGACTTTGTAAAACTCGGTCGCGGGCTTTCCCTTGACGCCGTGGACGCGCACCCGGTTCGGGCCTGCGTCTTCGAGCCGGATGGTCGTAAAGTCGGCGACGCAGTCGGGCGTGATGTACTCGCGCGGGTCGCCCATCTCGTAAACGAGCTGCTCCTTGACCGAAGGAATGCTGACGCGACCGCCCGTGCCTTCGTGTTTGGTGACGACGAACGAGCCGTCCGCGCTCGCTTCGACGATTGGGAAGCCGACGTTTGCGAGGTCTGGAATCGTCTGCCACTCGTGCTGGCAGTTGCCTCCCGAACATTGCGCGCCGCACTCGATGATGTGGCCCGCGATTGTGCCCGCGGCGAGTCTGTCCCAATCTCTCTCGCCCCAGCCGAACTCGTTAATCAGCGGCGCGAGCGTCAGCCCCGTGTCGGTCGCACGGC
>DASQLL010000064.1:0-2861 GCA_035630035.1 Pyrinomonadaceae bacterium
CGCCGTCTTGATCTGCTTTGGCAACTCCACGCGCAGCTCCTGATCCAATTCGTCCAGCTCCTGCTGTAGCTTCCGCTTAATGTCCTCGGTCACTTAGTTTTCTCCGCCTGCCGTTATTAAGACTTCGGGATTATAACTCAAGATTGCGGAATGCGGATTGATGAGAGCGCAAGTCAGAAACGCGACCGTTAGGGAGCGTGTTCGTGACACGCTCCCTAACGGTCGCGTTTCTGACTATTCCCGTCACTGGTCGCAGTCTTCGCCCTGGTGAAACCTGTCCTCGTCGGGCGAGCCGAACGAGATGCCTACGTCGCGCGCGGTGCGGACTAGCTGGCTTTCGGGCGGGACGGTCTTTACGTCGGCGACGGCTTCGGCGAGCGGCACAGTGCGGACGTTGGCCGCCTGAAGCGCGACCATCACGCCGCGCTTGCCGCGCATGAGCGCGCGCACGGCAGCCGAGCCGAAGTTTGTCGCGAGCATGCGGTCGAAAGCGTTGGGACTGCCGCCGCGCTGCAAGTGTCCCAGCACGACGCAGCGAACTTCCTTGCCCGTGCGCTTGCCCAGCTCGTGCGCTATGTGGTGGCCGATGCCGCCGAGACGCGCCGCGCCCTGACGGTCGCCCTCCTGCTGATAAATCTCTTCGCCCTCGATCTCGCGCGCGCCCTCCGCGACGACGATGATGCTGAACTGCGCGCCGCACTCGTCGCGGTCGCGAACCTTCCGCGCGACCTTCTCCAACGAGAAGGGGATTTCGGGGATGAGTATCACGTCCGCGCCGCCGGACAGTCCGCAGTGCAGCGCGATCCATCCCGCGTGCCGCCCCATCACTTCGAGTATCATCACGCGGTCGTGCGACTCGGCGGTCGTGTGCAGCCGGTCTAAAGCCTCGGTCGCGGTGTCGAGCGCGGTCATGAAGCCGAAGGTCAACTCCGTCGCCGCAAGGTCGTTGTCAATCGTCTTCGGCACGCCGACGACGGGAAGCCCCCGGCGGTCGAACTCCGCGGCGATGCCGAGCGTGCCCTCGCCGCCCACGACGACGAGCGCGTCTATGCCGAGCCGCGAAAGATTGTCGAGCGCTTCGCGGTAGACTGCCTCCTGCTTGGCGTCGCTGTCTTCCTCCTGACGCACGATGAAGCGGCCACGATTGCGCGTCCCAAGGATAGTCCCGCCGCGCGGGAGCAGACCGCGCACGTCCGCGGGCTTTAGCTCGCGCGTGCGCGTCGCGCCGAGCAGTCCCTCGAAACCATCCTCGATGCCGACGACGCGCAGCCCATACTCGTTCGCCGCGGTCTTCACCGCCGCGCGTATGACCGCGTTCAATCCCGGCGCGTCGCCGCCGCCCGTAACAATCCCGATGGTCTTCATCATTCTTGGGTAAATGGTAAATGGTAAATGGTAAATGGTGAATGGTAAAAAGCAGTTTCTATTGCCATTCACCATTTACCATTTACCATTTACCATTTACCAAGTCATCACTTGCTTTTTACTCTCGGCGGCTCGTACTGCTCGCCGTACTCCGCGTACTCGCGCGTGACGACTTCGCCGGGGCGCGTGTTCTGCGTGAGGAGCGTGAGCGCGTCGCGCAGAACCGTGCGTTGCAGATCGCGCATGCCGGGGCGTCCCAGACTGTTGCCGATTTTGAATCCCTTCGGGTAGAGAGCGCGCGGCGGGCGCATCTGTGCAGAGACTTCGGGGCTGACGGTTATTAGAACCGTCGGGACGCCGCGCATCTCTATCTCGCGCTGAACCGCAACGACCGTGCGGTGACAGACGCTCGGTCAACCGCCCGTCAGCACCACAACGTCTGCGCGCGACCCCTTGTCTATCTCGTTCGCTATCTCCGGCGCGGTGCCCTCGTACATCGCCTTGAGCTGCATCGTGTAGCCCATGTAGCCGACGTGCTTGCGCGCAATCTCCCGTATGAAGCCCTCTTCTTTCAGGTCGCGCAGCACGTCAATGGGGAAGACGACGTTGATGTCACTGTCTGCGTCCGCGTGGTCGTAGTGGTGATGCGTGACCATCAGGTGCGACGAGTCTACGTCTTCGGGGATGACGCGGAACGTGAGGTCGCCCAGCTCGTCCGCGATGTTGAAAGGGTCTTGGTCTTTGAGGTGGACGCCCGCGGCTGTGACGATGGCGACGGTCGCCTTTGATAGATCGCCGTCGAACGGTGTGAACGGCACGCACTTTCTCGAAAGCGTTGTCATTATATTTAGTCCGTGGCTGTGGAAATTTTGGGCGTGATGCTAAAGCAATTTTGTCTCTAAAGAGTCACGGGCCGAGAAGCTTCGGAAGCGCTACTTCGCGCTCCAAGAGCTTTCGGCCCGCCGGTCGTGCTTTGACGGCGTCCGCCTTAAAGCTTGCGGAGAACTTCAAACAGGTCTTCGTTGTCGGGTTGGTCGCCGATGTCGTGGATGTCCTTGTAAGCGAGTTTGCCTTCCTTGTCCACGATGAAGAGCGCGCGCTCGGAGATGCCGTCACCAGCGCGGTACGCGCCGAACGCGCGTGCGACCTCGCCCTTCGGCTCGAAGTCGCTCAGCAGGTCGTAGTTGAGACCGCCGAGCGATTTGGCCCAAGCGGTGTTGCACGGGACGCTGTCAACAGATATGCCCAAGACTTGGGCATCGTACCCTTTGAAGCGTTCGAGGTCGGCCTCGTACGCGGGCATCTGCGCCGTTCAGACGGGCGTCCACGCCAGCGGGTAGAAAGCTATGACGACGGTATTCTTGCCGCGAAAGTCCGAGAGCTTCACCTTCTTGCCTTTTTCAAGATGGCTCGACAGCTCGAAGTCCGGGGCCATGTCTCCGACTTCTGGCATTAGAGAGATTCCTCCTTCGCAGAGATTGAATTGTTGTTGGCTG
>DASQLL010000065.1:0-5453 GCA_035630035.1 Pyrinomonadaceae bacterium
GTGAATAACGTCTGGTGGTTGACGCTAGACCCATACGCTGATGCAGACAATCGGCGCGTGCTTGCTCCTTACAGTAAGAGCATGAAGTCGCTATTGAAGAATGGCTACACGCCCGCGCTGCGACCATCAGGCCATGACATCAGCGACAAGTTTCAGCGCGACAACGGGGGCGCTATTCCGCCGAACCTGATACAAGTCGGGAACACCGATAGCCAGAGTCAGTACATGCGACGCTGCAAGGAGGAAGGCATCAAGCCCCACCCGGCACGTTTCCCGCAAGCACTACCTGATTTCTTTATCAAATTCCTAACCCAGCCGGGCGATCTCGTTCTTGACATCTTCGCTGGGTCGAACGTGACTGGGAGGGCGGCGGAAGATTTAGGCCGACAGTGGATAAGCATTGAACTTGACCCGGATTATGTTGATGCCTCACGCTTCCGATTTGAAACTCCTGCGCCCGCACCAAAGAAAAAGGCCAAAGAACCCCCCGCAGAATCTTTGTCACTCTTCACAGAGGTTGATGAGAAATTCGTGCATTAAGGAGACTGCCGTGTCAGGCGCTGGCGCTGAGGTCGTGGCGACCGAGCTTGAGGTAGGTCAAGGATGGTTGTTGGTGAGTTTGGTGACGGCGGGCGTTTGGCTGACATTCCGCTTCTTCCTCTAGCTCATAGTTGACCCAAAGAACTTCCCTGCGTGTAGTCTTCACGGAGTGGATTATTTTCTCTTCCGCCTCGACGCGACGCCAGTCGCCGTAAAGCTCATTCATCAACGCGCAGTGGTAGCCTGAGAGCGCGACCTTACCTTTAACACTCTTAAGTACTTCGGCGAGTTTTCTGTGTTGCTCATCCGTCATCTCGCTGGCGTAAGCGTTGGAGTCACCGCGCGAAGCGTGCGGGTAAGGCGGGTCACAGTAGAAAAGCGTATCTTCGCTGTCATACCGATTGATTACTTCGATGGCGGGCGCGTTCTCTATCTGCACGCGGAGCAGTCTTTGAGCGATTAGTGGCAAATCCTCTACAGCACCTAGCCAGCGCGAGACGGCACCAGCCATGCCAGCACGACTCGTCAACAGGCAGTGCGCCCAACGCCCGGCACTAGCCTTCTGTGCTAGTCCGGTTCTAACCTGTCTGGCGAGTATGTAAAAGCGCCGCGCTCGCTCTAAATCGGTCAGGCCTTCGGTCGGCTCTTTAATGGCGGCTTCAAACTCCGCGCGCGAGAACGGCGTCAATCCGATGGCTTCGACTAATGCGTCTTTCTGCTCGCGTAGTACGCGAAAGAAATTAACCACCTCGCCATGTACGTCGTTATAAGTCTCGACCGGCGAAGGCTCACGATTAATCAACACCGCCGCTGAGCCGCCAAACGGTTCGCAGTAATGCGTGACCTTTGGTAGCAAAGGCAAGAGCCAATCGAGGTGGCTATACTTTCCACCGTACCAGCCAAAGGCTATTAGTTTACTCATTCGCCATCCTCATCGTGAGGCGAGATTATAACCGAAACGTCGGCATCGTATAAATCTTGTTTCATTGACCCGTGGATGTTTAATCTTCTGGTCACACGCTCGAAACTCGGCTCCGACTTCGTGTGTATAAGAAGTAACAAAGGATGTGTGGAAGTTGTTGTCAGGCGCTGGCGCTGAGGTCGTGGCGACCGAGTTTGAGGTAGAGGCCGCGGCGTGTGAGGCCGAGCTCGCGTGCGGCGCGGGAGATGTTGCCGTGGTGCTTCTTGAGGGCGTCGGCGATCATGCGTCGTTCGAGGTCGGCCATCGCGTCGGCGAGCGTCAGGCCCTGCGAGATGGCTTCGCTGGCGGCGGCGGCGGCGAGGCTGCCCGCAGGGTTGAGCGCGGAGGCAGAGCCGGGGGGCGCGTGCGTGGCGACGCGGCGCAGCTCCGGCGAGATGAGGTCGGGGGTGATAACAGTGCCGTCCTCCGTGCGCGCGATGATGCGCTGAATCTCGTTCGTGAGCTGGCGGACGTTGCCCGGCCAGTCGCAGACCATCAGGATGTCGAGCGTCTGCGGCGTGATGGTGATGTCGCGCCGCCCGAACTTGGCCGAGTAGTGGTTGATGTAGTAGTTGACGATGGTCGGAATCTCGCTCCTGCGCTCGCGCAAGGGGGGCACGCGCAGGCGTATGACGTTCAGACGGTAGTAGAGGTCTTCGCGGAACCTGCCGTCGGCGACCATGCCTTCGAGGTCTGAGTTGGTCGCGGCGATGATACGCACGTCAACCTTCTGCGGCCTTTGCTCGCCGAGGGGCTGAATCTCTCCCTCCTGCAAGAACCTTAAAATCTTCGGCTGCACGTCGAGCGGCAGATCGCCTATCTCGTCTAGAAAGAGCGTGCCGCCCGCCGCCGTGCGTATCACGCCCGCCGAGTCGTTGATCGCGCCCGTGAACGCGCCGCGTCGGTAGCCGAACAGATAGCCTTCCGAAAGCTCCTTCGGCACGGCGGTGCAGTTGAACGGGACGAAGACCTTGTTGCGGCGGCTTGAGAGCGCGTGTATGGCGCGCGCGACCAGTTCCTTGCCCGTGCCCGACTCGCCCGTGACGAGCACGGTCACGTCCGACGAGCGAATCTTGTGAACCTCGTCAACGAGCCGCGTCATCGCGGGGCTTGAGTGTATGAAGCCGGGCATGAGCGACGCGCCCGCGAGCGAGTCCTGCGCCTGCGGGTCTTTGCCCGTGCGCGCGCGCGTGCGGAGCGCGCACACGTCCATCCCCAATTCGACTACGCGCAACAGAGGCTCTAGGGGTGAGCCTCCGGGCAGAGAGCAGAGCGCGCTCGGCGAGACGAACATCGTCGCGGGCGGCGCGCTCGAAGGGCGCAGCATTACGAGGCGCGCGTCCTCGCGTGCGGCGAAACTTTCGCGCGCTTCGTCTGTGTCGGCGCGCTCAAGTGCGGCGGCAATCCCCGCGGCCTCCGCGCTCTCGCAGCCGTGCGAGATGACGACTTTAGTGTGCCCCTCGTCGTCTCCTTCGGCGATGAGGACGCGTATGGCGCGCGTCTCCTGCTGTATGACCGCTGCCAACTCCCTCAAAAGAAGCTCGCGCGAGGCGACGGCCTCGGCAAGACGCAGGGTCAGGAGCTGCGCCGTCGCGGGCGGCTCCGAATGCTCTTCGGGCGCGCGGCTCTCGAAATACTCGATGAAGTCTTCGGCCAATGCGAGGTCGTGGCGCGCGCCAAGCTCGCGGAAGGTGTGCGCGGCAAGTCCCAGATGCTCTGCGGCGCGTTCGGGCTGCGCGACGGCGTAGGCGCGGCCCAGAAAGTAGTGCGCGCGCGCCGTGCGGTAGCGGTCGCCTATAAGCTCGTTGATCGAGAGGCAGCGACCGAAGTGATGCACGGCGCGCGTCCCGTCGTGCTGCGCGAGCGCGAGCATGCCGTAGACCCTCTGCGCCTCGCCCGCGACGGCGATGTCCGTGGCCGAGTCCGCGATCTCGTCGGAGACCTTCTCAAGAAGCGCGGCGCACTCGTCCGCCTCGCTGTTCTGCAAACGCGCTTCGGCGAGCAGAAGGTTCGACTCGCAGACGCCCTGCCGGTCTCCGATGCGCTCGGCGAGCGCGAGCGCGCGTGCGCCCATTTCGAGCGCGTCGCCCGTCACGCCGAGCGCGATGTAGCAGCGCGTGGAGGTTCGCATGGCCTGCGCCGCGTACCAGTTCTTTCCGTGGCGCGTGGCGTTCTCGACGGCGCGCTCCAGATAGACGCGCGCGCCTTCAAGCTCGCCGCGCAGCATCCTCAGCTCGCCGAGCGAGTCGAAGATCATCGAGGTCGTCGAGCCGTTCTCGTCAATCTCCATCGCGATCTCAAGCGCCCGCTTGAGAGCCGTGTGCGCGCGATCCCACTCGCCTATGAGCATCAGGTTGATGCCGAGGTTGTTGAAGCCCGTCGCGGCGTTGTCCTTGTGCTCGGTGCCCTCGTAGTAGGTGACGGCCTTCTCCAAAGCGCGTATGCCGTCGTGCGGGCGCTTGAGGAACCAGTAGGCCCCGGCCATGTTGTTGTAGACGCGGCCTAAAAGGTGCGCCGCGGGGCGGTCGCCGACGAGCTGTATGGCCTGCTCGAAGTTCTCAAGCGAACGCTCGTACAGCCCCTCGTGCGAGTCGGCCATTGCGAGGCCGAAGTAGCCTTCGGCCAAGCCCCGCCAGTCGCCGGAGCGCCGGTAGCGGTCGAGCGCCTTGTTGATGTGGTCGCGCGCGATGGAGTACTCGTTGATCGAGCGGTAGACGCGCGCCAACGCCGTGTAGATGTCGCCGAGCAGCGCGTCGGAGCCTTCCATGTCCGACGCGCTGCGAAGCTCCGCGTTGAGGATGGCGATGGCCTTCGGGTGGTCGCCGATGTAGTTGTACGCGAGGCCCAACTGCACGCGCACGGACGAGAACGTCTCGGCGTCGAGCGTGCCGCGCGCGTCCGCAGGCTCGTACATCAGAACGGCTTCGAGCGAGTCGCGATAGCGTCCGAGCATTTCGAGCGTCTTCGAGAGCAGGCGTCGCGCGAGCGCGAGGCTGCCCGCGTCGCGCCGCGCGGCGGAAATAATCTGGCGCAGACTCGTCTCGGCGGCGCTCGGCAACCCTCGATCTAAAAGCTCGCGCGTCTCTTCGAGACGGACATCGAGCGGCAAGCCCGCCGCGAACGCGCGGCCAGACGCGGAGCCGCGTCGCGCGTCGCTGATATGCAGGACGGACGACCCCGTCTCGCCGGGCGCGCGCGCGCCGGAATCTGCGTCGCCTTTATGCGTGCGTGATGTCATGCGGCCAGTCAGTTGCCCCGCGCTAGAGACGTGTCGGCGCTCTTGCTTTTAAGGTTTTTCGGCGGATGGAAGAAGGGCGCTCCGCTACCCGGAATTAGTACCCTTTGAGAACACGGCCAAAGGCTTATCAATTCCAGACTTTAGCACAAGAAAGCAGTTAGTAGCCAGTAGACAGTTTTCAGTTTTGAGTTTTCAGTTTTCAGATAGTACGGCCCTATGATTGATGCTCGCGATGAAAACGGCGAAACTGAAAACTCAAATCCCCAAACTGTCCGAGCTGAAAACTGAAAACTCAAAACTGAAAACTGACTGAAGGGCACGAGTTTTGACAACTCAACTTTTATGTTGTCATACGCGGGCCGGTTTGATACAAATCCCGGCGCAATAAGTTAAATTCGTACCGAGAGAATAAAAAGGGGCGGTGGGCCGTTTGCCTACGCGCACGCGCGCTTTTTCGTGCGCGGGTCGCGCGTCGGTTAAAGGCGGCCTAGCCTTCGCCATTCGGCAGGAGGGTCAGATGGCCGAGACGGCAATCCCACAGGCGGAGAAGCGTAAGGTTGGACGGCTCAAGCGCTGGCTGCTCAAGGGGCAACTCAAGGAGATCGAAGGCCCGCACGAGCGCGAGGGACAACACCACCCGCACGAGTGGTGGAAGGTGATGTGCCTGACGGGCGTTGACTACTTCTCGACGCTCGGCTACCAGCCCGGCATCGC
>DASQLL010000066.1:0-5636 GCA_035630035.1 Pyrinomonadaceae bacterium
CGGCGTAAGCTTCATCGCCGACCCCGGCTCTTATGTCTACACCGCCGACCCGCGGGCGCGACATCTTTTTCGCTCGACCGCGCAGCACTCGACCGCCCAAGTTGACGCCGCCGAGCAGAACGAGATTGATGCCGGCACGCCTTTCATCATCGGCGACCAAGCGCGCCCGCGCATACTCGCCTTCGAGACTGAAGGCGAGCGCGACTTCGTCGTCGCCGAGCATCACGGCTACGAGAGACGTGCGGGCGGGCCTGTCACGCACCGCCGCGCCGTTCTGCTTGACCGGCGGGAGCGCTACTGGCTCGTCGAAGACACGTTCGCGGGTTCGGGCGCGCACGCCTTCACCTTCCGCCTCCACGCCGCGCCGGGGCGCGAGACGCGCGTGCTGGACGGCTCGACGGTCGAGATACGCGACGGCGCGGAAGGCGCGCGTCTCCTCATCGCATCGCTCGACTCGATTGAGGGCGCGGCGCTCGAACGTCGTTGGGCATCGCGCGACTACGGCTCGCGCGAGCCGACGCTCTCGGCGCGTTGGACGCTCACCGCGCGCGCGCCGCTAACGGCTCGCTGGCTGCTCGTCCCTGTCCGCGCTGGCGAAGATGAAGGCGCGCGTTTAGAGTTAATCGCTCAGCTACGGCGGGAAGCGGTCGAAAGCGATGACCGCGCATCGCTGATCGTCAATTCGTAGGGCAGAGGTTAGTTAAGCGCGATGCAGGCAGGACTCACCGCAGAGGCGCAGAGGGCGCAGAGTTAACGCAGAGGAATGCTCAGCTCTCTGCGCCCCCTCAGCGTCCTCTGCGGTGAGTTAAACTTTCACCACACTCAACCGGCGAATCGAGAAATCTTATGTGCGGCATCTGCGGCGTGTGGGAGTACGGAGCGGCTGAGGGGCGCGTCGAAAGCTCGCTCGTCGTGAAGATGCGCGATCTCATGACGCACCGCGGGCCGGATGACGCGGGCGCGCAAATTCTCGACGGCGGTCGCTTGGGCCTCGGCTTCCGACGCCTCTCGATCATAGACCTCTCGCACGCGGGCAACCAGCCGATGCGCGGGTGCGCGGGCCGCGACGTGTGGCTCGTCTTCAACGGCGAGATTTACAACCACGAAGAGTTGCGGCGCGGTCTCGAAGCGCGCGGGCACAGGTACAACTCGCGCACGGACAGCGAGACCATCATTCATCTCTACGAAGAGCTGGGCGTTGATTTCGTGCGCGAGATTGAGGGCGACTTCGCAATCGCGCTGTGGGACTCGGCGCGCGAACATCTCGTGCTTGCGCGCGACCGCGTCGGCGTCAAGCCGCTCTACTTTTACCGGCAGGGCGGGCGTCTCGTTTTCGCCTCCGAGATAAAATCCATCCTCGCGCATCCCGCCGTCTCCGCAGAGGTGGATGAGCAGTCGCTCTATCACTACCTCTCGTTTTTAACCAGCCCCGCGCCCGCGACGCTCTTCCGTGGCGTGAAGAAAATCCCCGCGGGGCACGCGCTCGTCTGCCGTCGCGACGGAAGCATAGAGACAACGCGTTACTGGGACGCGCTGCCGCCGGAAGTTTCGGCAGGAGCGGACGGCGCGCGCGCGTTGAGCGATGAAGAGCATCGCGCGGAGATTCTTCGGCTGCTGCGCGAGTCAATCAAAAAACGGATGATGGCGGACGTGCCCTTCGGCGTCTTCCTTTCGGGCGGCGTTGACTCTTCGGCCAACGTCGCGCTGATGGCCGAGCAGATGTCGCGCCCCGTCGAGACCTTCACCGTCGCGTACAAAGACAACGCGGAGCTAAACGAGCTTGATGCCGCGCGCGACATCGCCGGGCGCTTCGGCACGAACCATCATGAAGTGTTGATAGGCGAGCGCGAGATGCTCGACTTCCTGCCCGACCTAGTCTTTCATCAGGACGAGCCGATTGCAGACCCCGTGTGCGTGCCGCTCTACTACGTCTCAAAACTCGCGCGCGCGTCCGGCACAATCGTCGTGCAGGTCGGCGAGGGCGCGGACGAGCTGTTCAGCGGCTACGACAAGTACGTCAAGTACCTTCGCCTCTACGAGCGTTTCTGGCGGCACGCCGAGACGGCCCCGCTTCTTGCGCGCCGCGCCGCGAGCCTTGTCGCGCGCCCTCTGGTTCGCACGGCGACGAAAAACTCGGAGGCGGACGAGCTTCTGAGGCGTCTCGGCGCGGACGAGGCGATGTTCTGGGGCGCGGCCATCGTCTTCGACGAGACTTTGAAATCGCGCCTCGCCTCGACGCGAATGCGCGCGTGTTGGAAGGGGCTTTCCTCTTACGAGGTGGTGCTGGAAGACCTTGAGCGCATCGCGCGCGCGCGCCCCGATTCGGATTTCCTCGCGAGCATGACCTATCTCGAATTGAAGCTGCGACTGCCGGAGCTTCTGCTGATGCGCGTTGACAAGATCACGATGGCGGCCTCCGTCGAGGCGCGCGTGCCGTTCCTCGATCACAAGCTGGTCGAGCATGCGATGGGCGTCCCGCGCGCGCTCAAAGTCGAAGGCCGAAGCGGCAAGCACGTCTTGAAACGCGCGCTCGAAGAAGTTCTGCCGCGCGACGTTTTATACAAGCGCAAGCGCGGATTCGGTGCGCCCGTCACGCAGTGGTTTCGCGGCGAGACGGGACGCGCGCTCGCGGAGATGTTGATGACATCGACGCTGCGACGCCGCGAGTTTTTCGATTACCGTTTCATCGCGCGCCTAGTCGAAGAGCATCGAAGCGGCGCGCGCGACTGGGGCTTTCAGCTCTGGGCGCTTTTAAATTTAAGCCTCTGGTACGAGCGCTGGATTGAGCGCAGTTAGGTCACGCTTCAAAACTGTAGGGGCAGGGACAAGCCCTGCCCCTACAGACTTCATCGGCGCTGAGCGTTGAAATAACGGTTGGGCTGCTGTGCTTCAGAATCGAATGTTTCCATAACGACGAGCCGCGCTCTCTCGCGTCCGACGCCTGCGCCACTCAACGAGCGTGCGCGGCGCGAGCAGTCGAATAAAGACTCGCGCGAGTGCGGCTACAGAGGGAGCGCCGCCGAAGCCTCGTCGCAAAAATTTGAGCGCACGCGCCTTGTCGTCCAGACGCAGGAGGTCTTCCGCGCCGGCGAATTCGAGCGCGCGCCGGTAGCGTCGCAACTCTTCGTCGGACAGCTTCAGATGCGCCGCGACGCTCGCCTGCGCGTCGAGCCGCGCCTCTATCATCCAGACGAAATCGCGGCTGGTGTTCGAGCCGTGCCGCCGCCAGGCGGACAGCACGCGCGGGTCGAACGCGAACTCGCCCTCCGCGCAGAGGCGCAGGTACAGCTCGTAATCTTCGAGCCGCGCTCGCTCGTTCCAGCCGTGCCGCTCAAGCGACGCGCGGCGGTACAAGACCGTGGGACTCATCGGCGCGAACGTCTGTTCGAGCAGCATCCGACGCGCGTCGCCGTCGGAGTAGTCGGCCCAGTCGAGCGTGCAGTCAACGATGCGGCTCTGCTCGTCAATTATAAATGCGTGGCCGTAGGCGAGCGCGGCGCGCGGCCTTGCGTCGAGCGTCGCAGCGCGCGCCTCTAAAAAGCCGGGCAGCCATAGATCGTCCGAGCCGAGGTATGCGAAATAATCTCCCGCCGTCTTCGCCAAGCCTTCGTTGAGCGTGGCGCAAAGACCGCGATTCGCGCGCGCGATAAACTCGCAGGGGAAAGGGCAGTCGCTTAAAACTTTCTCGATGAGTCGGGGCGAGTCGTCCGCGGAGCCGTCGTCAATGACAACGAGGCGCGCGGGCTGTAAAGTCTGGCGGAAGACGGAGCGCAGCGCGGTCTCGACGAACGCGGCGTGGTTGTAGGACGGCACGACTACGGAAACGCGCGCGGCTTTTGGATGTTCCACCGACGAATCTTGAGAATGATGCTGCTCGGCCATTGATTAGTGAATAGTAAATGGTAAATGGTAGTTACGCTCCGAGCGCGTTGAGAGATTAAGATTCAAGTCGGCGAGCGCATAATCACCATTTACCATTTACCATTTACCCATGAAAAAGGTCGTCCTCTTAGGCCCGTACCCTCCGCCATACGGCGGAGTCTCGATTTACATTAGCACGCTGTTTGAAGTCCTCAAGAGCCGCGGCCTGCACCTTTGGACTTACGGCGACGAAGAGGCGCGCGGGGCGAACGTCCATTTCATGCGCGACAAGCGTCGCGAGATCGTGCCGCTTCTCTTGCGCGAGGGGCGTGGCGCGCGCGTGGCCGACTGCACGCACTTCCTAGTCGAGTATCCGAGCGCGCTCGTGCCCGTGTGGGTGATTCTAAAACGGCTTCTCGGATTCGAGTGGATAAAGATTGTTCAGGACGGCTCGCTCCCTTCGCGCCACAAAAAATTCGGGGCTTTGCGACGCGCGCTCTTTCGCATGGCCGCGAGCGAGGTCACGGAGTTCGTCGTCCTGAGCGAAGAGCTTGAGCGTTGGCTGCGCGAAGAGGTGTGTGTTCGACAGAAGGTCTCGCTCATCAGAAATCTTTTCCCCGTCGCATACGCCGACGCGCAGACCGCGCTCCCGCCGGAGACCGTGGCCGCGCTCGCGTCTTACCTGAACCGCGAAAAAAAGGTCTGCTCCGTCGGCGTCTTCATACGCGACTACGGCTTCAAGCACATCGCCGAGGCCGTCGAGCGCCTGCGCGGCGAGACGCGCGAGGACATCGGCCTCGTACTGCTCGACGGGGGCTTTGCCTCGGACGAAGAGTATCGCTCGGAAACCTTGCGCGGGCGCGATTGGATAACCGTCCTCAGGAACGTGGCGCACCCGCACGTGTTTCAGATACTCAAGCGGAGCGACGCGTTCGTGCGCGGCGTCGTCCACGAGGGCTACGGCCTCTCGCGCGTCGAGGCCATCTGGTGCGGCCTGCCCGTCGTCGCCACGCGCGCCGGTGAGACGCGCGGAATGCTGCTCTACGACTTCGGCGACGTGGACGAGTTGACCGCGCAGTTGCGACGCGCCCTCTCCGGCACGCACACGCAGGAGACGAGCACATGGGCCGCACGTTACCGGCGCGAGGCCGAAGAGAACCTCGCAGCCATCACGGAGAAGCTGTTCACGGATAGAGGCTAACTCGACGCTAAATCAAAGCACGCAACGTCGGTGCGCGAAGCAAAAACCATCCACGAAACCACACGAAACCGCCCGAATATTTTCGTGTGTTTTGATTCGTGTGGTTTCGTGTGGTTTCGTGGATCATCCTTGTTCCTTCCGTGGGCGTGCCTCTCAAGTCCCTTCGGGCGCTGCTCAGGAGATGTCATCCGCACTTTCCGCTGAGTGCAGGGTCGGCGTTGCGGCTGCTATTATACAAACTGACGCCGACGCCCATCGCCAGAATTTATCCGAAACGCGCGGCGTGATGCCGGCAGTAGTCCGAACACGACTGAGCAACAGGTGAACCAGATGTTTTGTCCAAAATGCGGTCAACAGTCGTCCGAAGAAGTCCGCTTCTGTCCGAGGTGCGGGCTGTCGCTCGCGGGGCTTCCCGCTTACGTGGCCGGCAACGAACTCACCCCGACCGGGACTCCTGCCCCGCGCGCGCCGGTGATGACTGCGCGGCGGCGCGGCATACGGCGCGGCGCGAAGCTGATGTTCTTCTGCGCCGTCCTGCTGCCCGCCGCCGCACTGCTCGCCTTCGAGGGGGACG
>DASQLL010000067.1:0-12670 GCA_035630035.1 Pyrinomonadaceae bacterium
AAGGGCTGCGCCGCGGAGTTGTTCGACGCGGGTGACGAAGAATTGTTCACGGCGTTCGACGGCTTGGGCTGCTGCGCCAACTGCGCGTTCGCGTTGACGGGCGCGGGCTGCGGTTGAGCCGCCGCGGGGGAGGCCGCAGACGAAGCCGCGGGCGACGCTGCGGGTTGAGTTGCGGGCTGCGACATCTTCGCCATCATGGACTCGTCGAGGAAGTACGAGATGGTGCGGTAAGTGACCTCCGAAGGCTCGAACGAGAGCTTGCCGCCCTCGATCATCGCCACAGAGGTCGTCATCTTCGTCCAGTTGCCGACGGCGTCGAACTCGTAGCTGTAGACTTCTTTGGCGAGGAGCGAGCCGTCGTCGTTGTGCAGAGTCATCTCGACCATGTTGCCCTTGTCGTCGTACTTGTAGACCTCTTTGCCCGTGAGCGAGCCACCGGCGGCGAGGAAGTACGCGTTGTCAACGCGGCTGCCCTTCTGGTCGTAGGTCGTTGTCTCAAGGACGACGCGAGCGCTCTCGACCGGCTTGCCGCCCTTAACGGCGATCTTCGCCGTCTCGGTCTTAACCCGACGCACAGGCCCGCTTAATCCGTCCTGCTCGCGGTCGCTCGCGGCCAGCACGAGGGCGTGCGCGAAGCGGAAGCCGAAGGCGGACGAAGATACGGAAACGCGCGCCGAAGCCGTGAGGGCCGTGGAAAGCAGGAGAACAAACAATAGGGTCGGGTTCGTTCGTTTCGACATAACTTTCACTCCTGAAGTCTTCGTGAATGGATTCGAGCGGTCAGGGGGTAGGCATGCAAAAGGTCGAGCTTGGCAGACACGGAACGGTTCTACGGCGCAGTGGCTCGGAACCTTTGTGCTGACCGAACCGGCGGCCTGAGAATAGGCGTGAGCTGCCGGGTGGGCTTCTTCCGAAAACTCAGGGCTTCGGAAGTTGGAGGACGCTTGCGCCCGTTCTGTAGACTGGCGGCGTGAGTGTCAGGCCAGCGACGTAACAGTGGAAGCCTCAACAGTTAAGTCCCCTTCACGCTTCCACGAAAGACCCCCTTGATGAGATCACCCACGAGACGCTCGTCGCCCGCTAAAACCACAGGCGACGAGGACATTATACAGATTCAACGCAGTTTGTCCAGACAAAACATTTGCCAACTTCAACGCGTAGCGAATTTTCCCGGCGGAAATATTGAGGGAATTTCCCTATTCGAGACAATGTCGGGCGTGGCCGGCAGCAAGCCGCTCTAGCCGGAGAAAAGTGAAGATGCTCGCTCGGTCGTGAAGGCGGCGCGTGCTGCCGTATAGGCCGCATCGGTGGGGATGTCAGCGACGGCGCGCGCGGCCACGACGCGGTGACGTTCGCCCGGTGGGATGTAGCAGTTGAACATCGGGTGATGCTCCATCAGGACGACGACGGGCGTGCCGACGGCTGCGGCGATGTGCATCGGCCCCGTGTCGTTCGAGACGAAGACGGAGAGGCGCGCGGCGGCGGCGGCGAGCTGCGGGATGGTCAGCCGGTCGAGGACGACCGTGGAGACAGGAAACTTCGAGCGCGCCTCGCGCACAAGCGCGCGCTCCTCCGGCCCCGCGAACAGCACGGCGCGCACCGAGTCGTTGTGCTCAAGCATACGTGCAAGCTCCGCGAAGCGCTCGACCGGCCAGCGGCGACTGGGGTGCCCCGCGCCGGGGAAGAGTCCGACGAGCGGAGCGTCGTGCCCGGCCTTCGCCTTCCTGAACAACTCCTCTACGGCGCGGCTGTCATCCTCGCGCACGGGCAGGCGCGGCGTGCGCGAGACCTCCCCGACACCGAGCGGCGCAAGCACGTCGAGGTAGCGCTCGATGGCGTGCTTCGAGCGGTCTTCGACCGGAGGCTGCACGGGGAAGTTCGCGAGGTAGTCGAGCGAGCGCGTCGGCCTTCGCGCGTAGAGTCTGCGGGTCGCGCCCGAAAGGAATCCGAGCAGGTTCGTCTCCGAAAGGCTGTGCAGGTCAATCACGAAATCGAACTTACGCCGACGCACTTCCAAAACGAGCTTCCCGATTTGCCAGATGGAAAGATGCTTCGGCCCGTCGCGCAGGCCCACGCGGTCAACCGCGAGCGTCTCGTCCGCGACGCCCGCAAGCTCCACGACCGCCGCCGCCGCGCCCCCGACCGCGACGGTCACACGCGCGCGCGGAAACTTCTGCCGAACGGCGGCGAGCGCGGGCAGGCTCAGAACCACGTCGCCCAACTGGCCGAAGTCAATTACGAGAATGTTGCGCGGGTCGAACTTCATCGCACACTGAAACGATGGGCGGCGTCAAACTGTTTCGCAAGTTGCGCGAGCCGGAAGAGCGCGACGCGCTCCATGCCGCTTGGGACGATTAAATTTTTCGTCGGCTTTTTTCAAATCGTGTCGAAAGGTCTTACACCTTAACCTTTTTTGCTGGTATCTTGTCTTAAACAATCCAGTCTTGCTGATCGAAAGGATGCTCCCCGTGAACTCTACTTTTTCTTTCCATCCGCTCCGGCTCACTTTGCGTGGTCGTCTTCTACTTTTGACTTTCATTTGTATCGGAACTCTCGCGCTGTCACAAGGAGTCGCCGGCGTGACGCGGGCCGCGGCGGCCCCGGACGCTGATCTCACCATTACCAAGTCCGGCGACGAGGCGGCCCCACGCGGCGGCAACATCACATACGACCTGACCGTCATAAACGGCGGCCCGGACGACGCAACCAACGTGACGCTCACCGATCCGCTCCCGGCGAACACCTCCTTCGTGAGCGCCTCGGCCTCGCAGGGCACGGCGACGTTTGCCGACGACACTCTGACCGTCGAGTTCGGCACGATCAATGGCCCTGAGGGCGACGACGTCTTCAGCGCCACCGTCGAGTTCATCGTGAAAGTTAACGACGACGCGCCGCGCGGGACGACGATCATCAACACCGCCACGGTCACGTCGGACACGCCCGACCCCGACAGCAGCACCAACTCGGCAAATGCATTCACCGTCGTCACCGGCCCGTTCGCGGGCGACCTGCTCATCAGCGAGTTTCGTTTGCGCGGCCCAGACGCGGACGGCGTCATCGGCCCACTTACCGCCGCCCAAAACGAGTTCATCGAGATTTACAACAACTCGGGCGCGGATCATATCGTCGCGGCAACCGACGGTTCTGACGGTTACGGCGTGGCGGCCTCGGACGGCGTCCTGCGCTGCACGATCCCGAACGGCACGCGCATCCCTAACGGCGGCCACTATCTTTGCGTCAACTCGGGGGGCTACTCGCTCAACGCGTACCCTTCGGGCAATCCGCCTGTAGTGCCCAGCGACGCGGCAACGCGCACGAAGGCTTTGCGGCCCGTCGCCTCGACGCCCCTGCTGCGCTCGGCGGTGAGCCGCGGCCCGATGCCCATCGTGGTCAATCCCACACCCTTCGGCACGGCCACCGGAGACGCCACCTACACGACCGACATACCCGACAACGCAGGCATCGCTCTCTTCAGTACGGTGACCCCCGCGAATTTCACGCTCGCCAACCGCATTGATGCTATCGGCTCGACCTCGGAAGCGAACACTCTCTACAAGGAGGGCACGGGCTATCCTGCTCTGGCGCCGCTCTCGATTGACTACGCGTTCGTCCGCGACGAGTGCGGCAAGGGCGGCTCGATAACGACCTTCGGCCCTTGCTCCATCAACACGCCGAAGGACACGGACAACAACGCGGCGGACTTCTACTTCGTTGACACGAACGGGATAAGCGCGGGCGCGGGGCAGCGGCTCGGAGCGCCGGGGCCGCAGAATCTTTCAAGCCCCGTTCAGCGCAACGGCGCTCTCTCCGGCTTTCTGCTCGACGCGACGAAGCAGTCGTCGAACCCGCCGAACCGCGTGCGCGACTTCGCGTCAGACCCCGCGAACAACTCGACCTTCGGCACGCTCGACCTCAGACGACGCATAGTCAACACCACGGAAGAGAACGTCACGCGGCTTCGCTTCCGCGTCATGGACATAACGACGTTCCCCGCGCCTTCGGGCTTCGCAGACCTTCGACCGAGGACTTCGACCGCAATCGTCGTCACCGACATCGACGACGCGGGGACTTGCCCTGACGGCATCACGCCCTGCGCCGTGACGGTTCAGGGCACGACGCTTGAGCAGCCGCCCTCGCAACCGAGCGGCGGCGGCTTCAACTCGTCGCTCTCGGCGGACACAGTGACCCTTGCGACGCCGCTCGCGCCGGGCGAGTCCATCAACGTCCGCTTCCTGCTCGGCATACAGCAGACGGGCCGCTTCAAATTCTTCCTCAACATAGAAGCGCTGACGGGCGAAGTGCCCATCATCATCATTGAAGACCTCCGGCCTTTGCGAAAGCTGTTGAAGGGAACGCGCGTCGCCACGTCCTTCAAGACACGTTAAGCGCACGCGCGCCGTGCGCCTTAGATAAATCAGAAACGCGACCGTCAGGGAGCGTGTCTCCGTCAGATGTGACACGCTCCCTGACGGTCGCGTTTCTGATTTGGAAATAGTTCAGCGCACGCGCAGGTCGCGCCCGGTCATGTCGGCGGGTTGGTCGAGGCCGAGCAGTCCTAGAATCGTGGGTGCAACGTCTTCGAGCGAGCCGTCGCCCCGGAGCTTGAGGCCGATGGAGTCTTCGTCAACGAGGTGGAAGGGGACGGGGTTGGTGGTGTGCGCGGTGTGGGGCTGGCCGGTGCGCGGGTCAATCATCTGCTCGCAGTTGCCGTGGTCGGCTGTGATGAGGCAGCGCCCTCGCGCGGTCTTGAGAGACTTCGTTATCCAGCCCAGACACGTGTCAACGTGCTGGACGGCCTCGATTGTTTTTTCGAGGTTGCCTGTGTGGCCGACCATGTCGGGGTTCGCGAAGTTGACGATGAAAACGTCGGTCTCGCGCTCTTCAATGGCGCGGAGAATTTTGTCCGTGACTTTGAAGGCGGACATCTCCGGCATAAGGTCGTAGGTCGCGACCTTCGGCGAAGGGACGAGCAGCCGGCGCTCGTGTGGGAACTCGGCTTCGGTGCCGCCGTTGAAAAAATATGTGACGTGCGCGTACTTCTCTGTCTCCGAGAGCCGGTAGTTGCGAACGCCCAGAGAGGCGAAGACTTCGGCGAGAATGTTCTTGTGCTGAAGCTGCGCGAAGGCGATGGGAAGTCCGAACGTCTGGTCGTAGAGCGTGAAGCAGACGAAGTCAATGAAGGGGCGTTCGGGCGTGGGGAACTCGTCGAAGCCGGCGACGGCGAGCGAGCGCGTTAACTGTCGCGCGCGGTCGGCGCGGAAGTTGAAGAAGATGCAAGAGTCGCCGTCTTTAATCGTCGCGACGGGCGAGCCGTCGGCGCGCGTGATGACGACAGGCTCTGTGAACTCGTCCGTAATGCCGCGCTCGTAGGAGCTACGAAGCGCGGCGAGCGGGTCTCGGTCGCGGTCGCCCACGGCGTGGACGAGAAGATCGTATGCGCGCTTCGTGCGCTCCCAGCGCTTGTCTCGATCCATCGCGTAGTAGCGACCGCAGAGGCTCGCTATCTCTCCGAAAGACAGCTCCGCGATCTTCGACTGCAAGGCTTTCACGTAAACGTGAGATGAAGAGGGCGGCGTGTCGCGCCCGTCGAGGAAGCAGTGGACGTATGCGCGCTCAAGGCCGCGCTCTTTCGCCATGCGGAGCAGCGCGTATAGATGCTGCTGCGAGGAGTGAACGAGGCCGTCGGAGAGAAGGCCCATCAGGTGGAGCGCGCCACCGCGCGCGCGCGCGTTATCCATGGCGGCGACGAAGGCCGCGTTCGAGTAGAACTCGCCCGTCTCAATCGAGTATTCGATGCGGCGCACGTCCGTCATAATCACGCGCCCCGAACCCATGTTGAGGTGGCCGACCTCGGAGTTGCCCATGATGCCTTGGGGCAGGCCGACGCACGTGCCCGAAGCCTCGATGAGCGTGTGCGGGTACTTCTCTCGAATCTCGTCGTAGAAAGGCATCCGTGCGAGCGCGACGGCGTTGCCCTCGCGCGTGGGGCTGTAGCCGAATCCGTCGAGGATGATGAGCGCGAGCGGCCCTTTCTGTTTGAGCAAACTTCTCTCCCCTATGAATGATTACTAACCGATGGCACGCGGGACTCATTGAACGCTGCTCGCTTAACATCGGTTATCAAAGCGTTCGCCACCTCAGAACTTTCTACTTCTTCGCCGCGCGCGCCTTCTTCTTTTCCTTCTTCGCGCCGTCGGCAGTTTTCGTCGCTGCGGCACGCGTCGTCGCTTGCCGGTCGAGTTGATAGAAGGCCGAGAGGCCGGGAAAGCGCGCGGAGTCGCGCAGGTCTTCCTCGATGCGAAGGAGCTGGTTGTATTTGGCTATGCGGTCGGTGCGCGAAAGTGAGCCGGTCTTTATCTGCCCAGCGTTGGTCGCGACGGCGAGGTCTGCGATGAACGTGTCTTCGGTCTCGCCTGAGCGGTGCGATATGATCGCGGTGCGCCCGTTGGTTCGCGCAAGCTCGATGCAGTCGAGCGTCTCCGTGAGCGTTCCGATCTGGTTGACCTTGATGAGAATCGAGTTTGCGACGCCAAGCTCGATGCCCTTCCTTAAAAACTCCGTGTTGGTAACGAACAGGTCGTCGCCGACGAGCTGCACGCTCGCGCCCATCTCGTCCGTCATAAGCTTCCATCCGTCCCAGTCGCCCTCGGCCATGCCGTCCTCGATAGAGATGATCGGATACTGCCCGGCCCAGCTCTTCCAGTAGGCGACCATCTCCGCGCTCGACAATTTCCGTCCGTCGGATTTCTTGAAGACGTAATTCGTGCCGTCGTAAAACTCGCTCGCCGCCGGGTCTAAAGCGAGCATCACATTGACGCCCGCGTTGTAGCCGGCGGCGTTGACGGCTTCGAGAATCGTCTCGACCGCCTCCTCGTTCGATTTCAGATTCGGCGCGAACCCGCCCTCGTCGCCTACGCCCGTCGCGTAGCCGCGCTTCTTCAGGACGCTCTTGAGCGAATGAAAAATCTCCGCGCCGACTCTGAGAGCTTCCGCGAAACTTTGCGCGCCGACGGGCACCACCATGAACTCCTGAAAGTCCACGTTGTTGTCCGCGTGCGCGCCGCCGTTGAGGATGTTCATCATCGGCAGAGGGAGCGTGCGCGCGTTCGCGCCGCCGATGTATCGGTAGAGAGGGAGTTCGAGATGGCTTGCGGCGGCGCGCGCCGTCGCGAGCGAGACGGCGAGCAGTGCGTTCGCGCCGAGCTTCGATTTTGTGGGCGTGCCGTCGAGCGCGATGAGCGCGGCGTCAACCTCCGTCTGGTCGAGCGCATCGAGTCCTTCGATCTCGCGCGCTATACGCTCGTTGACGTTCTCGACGGCCTTGAGTACGCCCTTGCCGCCGTAGCGGCGACGGTCTCCGTCGCGCAGCTCGACGGCCTCGTGCTCGCCGGTCGAAGCGCCCGAAGGGACTGCGGCGCGTCCCGTCTCTCCGCCGATAAGCATGACCTCGGCCTCGACGGTCGGGTTGCCGCGCGAGTCCAGAATCTCGCGCGCGTGCACGGAATCAATCAGGCTCATTGCCGGTGGCTCCTGAAAAATTTGGGTTGAAGTTCGCCCCTGAATCTATCAATCGCGAAGGCAAAAGGCAAAAGGCAGAGCTATCGTCCGGCGAGCAGTTCGTCGAAAACGTTATCCGGCAATTCTTCGAGCGACGGCACGACAACGTCGGCCTTTAGCTCCGCGTGAGACGAAAGCACGCCGACCGAGCGCATCCCTGCGCGGCGCGCGGCCTCTGTGCCTGCGGGCGCGTCCTCGACGACGACGCAAAGTGCGGGCGGCACGCCGAGCTTCGCGGCGGCGGCGAGGAAGACCTGCGGGTCGGGCTTGCCCGCGGTCACGTCCTCGGCGGAGGCGATTGCGGCGAAGTACGTTTCGAGCGAGAGCGCGGAAATAATCGCGTCGAGGTTTGCGCGCGGCGCGGACGATGCGACGGCCTGTAGCCATCCGTCGCGCCGCAGTTTGTCGAGCCAGCGGCGCACGCCCGGTAGAAGCTCGATGCCGCGCGCGCGTATAAGCTCGCGGTAAAGCTCCTCCTTCGCGTCGCCGACGCGCGCGATGTCTTCGGCGGAATAGGATGGGAAGTATGCGCGCAGGATTTCGTCGTTGCGCTGGCCGAATGTGGCTGCGAACTGCTCGTGCGTGACGGGGAAGTTTTCGGCGTCGAGCGCGCCCCGCCAAGAGAGCCAGTGGTACTCGCTCGAATCTATCAACGTGCCGTCCACGTCCCAGAGGACAGCGTGGGGGCGAAGGTCGTGCGTCGTCTCGCGTGTTTTGCTCATGCGTGCTCAAGTTTATAAATCACGCCGCCGCGCGCTTTCAAACGTGAGGACAGGAAAGGTGCGGCGCGGTATGATTGGGCGCGAAAGCGTGAACACATGAGGGCGCGGGGGAGAGTTTGGGCGAGACGATTCTTCAGGACGCGGAACGGGCGGAAGGCGCGGGGCGCTGGCGTGCGCTCACGTTGCTGGCGGTCGCCGAACTGCTCTGCATGTCGCTCTGGTTCTCGGCGTCGGCGGTCGCGCCCGCGCTGCAAACGGAGTGGACTCTTTCGGAGTCGCAGACGAGCTGGCTCACGCTCGCCGTGCAGCTCGGCTTCGTCGCGGGGACGCTCCTGTCCGCGCTTCTTAACCTGCCGGACGTTATCAGCTCGCGACATCTCTTCACTGTCTGTGCAATCGCGGGCGCAGGCGTGAACGCTGCCTTCGGACTGTTCGCCTCGGACTTCGCGACGGGCGTCGCGCTTCGTTTTCTCGTCGGATTGTTTCTCGCCGGTGTGTACCCGCCGGGGATGAAGATCATGGCGACGTGGTTCAGGCGCGGGCGCGGGATGGCGTTGGGCGTTCTGGTCGGCGCGCTCACGCTTGGGAAGGCTTCGCCTTACTTGGTCAACGCCGTGGGGAGCGCGCAGTGGCGCGTGAACGTTGTGGCCGTCTCCGCGCTCGCGGTCTTGGGCGGACTCGTAGTGCTTCTGTTCGTCGGCGATGGGCCGCATGCTACGGCGGCGGCGAAGTTCGACGTGGGGCAGATCGCGCGCGTCTTTCGGAACAGGGGCGTGCGGCTCGCAAACTTCGGATACTTCGGGCACATGTGGGAGCTTTACGCGATGTGGACTTGGTTGCCCGTTATGATCCGTGCGAGTCTCGCGGAGCGCGGCGAGCCGCAGGCGTTGGCCGAAGCCGCGTCGTTCGTCGTCATCGGCGCGGGCGCGGTTGGATGCGTCGCGGCGGGGCTTCTAGCTGATAGAGTGGGGCGCACGGCTGTGACTTCGGCTGCGATGACGTTGAGCGGCGCGTGTTGTCTGGTCATAGGTTTTCTATTCGGCGCGCACCCGGCGCTTCTGCTCGCGGTCGCGGCGGTTTGGGGCGCGAGCGTCGTTGCGGACTCGGCGCAGTTCTCCGCGTGCGTGACGGAGTTGGGCGACGCGCGCTACATGGGCACGGCACTTACGATACAGACTTGCTGCGGGTTTTTGCTGACGACCGTTTCGATTCACCTCATCCCGCTGCTGGTCGAGCGTTGGGGTTGGCGCTACGCCTTCGTCGCGCTCGCGCCCGGCCCCGCGCTGGGCGTGCTTGCGATGCTCAGCTTGCGCCGTCTGCCGGAGTCGGCGCGCATCGCGCAGGGGAGACGTTGAAGAGAAGGGTAAGAGGGTAAGAGGGGAAAAGGGGGAAGGGATGGAGAAGAAGATCGGGCGTTGGACTGTGAAGTCTTCGGAATGTTTATACAACGACGACTTCGTGGAGTTTCGTGTGGACGACGCCGTGGGGCCGGACGGCAAGCCGGGCAAGCGTGCCGTCGTGAAACTTTTGCCGGGCGTCGCCGTGTTGGCGCTCGACGCCGAAGGGTTCGCGCATCTGGTGAGGCCGCTGCGCTACGCCGTGGAGCGCGAGAGCGTCGAGGTTGTGAACGGCGCGATTGACGAAGGCGAAGAGCCAATCGAGGCCGCGCGCCGCGAGCTGCGCGAAGAGCTTGGCATCGAGGCCGGCGAGATGCTCGACCTCGGCCCCGTGGACGCCATCACGTCGCAAGTCTTATCGCCGTCGCGTCTCTTCCTCGCGCGCGCGCTTGAGTTCGGCGAGCCTGACCCGCAAGGCACGGAAGACCTCAAGCCGTTCAAGGTCAAATTCGAGGAGGCCGTCCGAATGGTCATGGACGGCGAGATAACGCAGGCGACTTCGTGCGTGCTGATACTGAAAGCGAGCAGGGTGATTGCGGATTGCGGAATGCGGATTGCGGATTAAGAAGAAGACGGGGAGACGGGGGGACTGGGGGACGGGGAGACGTTTGTCAGCGCAGCTTCTTTCTCCCCTTCTCCCTGTCCCCGCTTCTCCCCGTCTCCCCGTCGCGACAATCCGCATTCCGCAATCCGCAATCGTCAGGCGTTGGCCGCAGACGTTTGCCCCTGAAGCTGCTTCTTCATCTCTTCCATCTGCGCGCCGAGCTGGTTGATCTGCTCCTCTTCAAGCACGTCCTTCGCCTTCGGGAACATCTCGCCCTCTTCCTCTTCGACGTGATGCTCGACGTTCTCTTTAAGAACCTTGAGCTTGGCCGTCCACTGCTCGGTGTCAACGGGCACCTCGTCAAGCTCGTTGAGCAGCATCTTGATGACGTGATGCTCCTCGAAGCCTTCGAGGACGATCTCGCGCGTCTCGGCGGCGCGCTTGATGGCCGGGTAGAAGATTGACTCTTCGATCTTGGCATGGATGTCCAGCTCTTGTTTGAGCTTTCCGAACAACTCCTCGCGCGTCTTCTCGGCGCGCTCGGTCGTCGGCTCCAGCTTCTCGAAGATGCCGGAGACTTTCTTGTGGTCTTCCTTCAATAGTTGAATAGCGTTCATGTGTTCTCCTCCTGTCCGTGGGTTTTGCACGGACTTGAACGATTACCATACGTGAATCAGGCGTTACGCAGAGTGATAGTCAATCCGAGTGCCAACGGAGAGGCTAGAGACTAGAGACTAGAGGCTAGTTTGAAGTCGTGCTTTTACTAGCCTCTAGTCTCTAGTCCCTAGCCTCTGCTCTTGTAGTACACTCACGTACATTCGGAGCGCATTCGATGAGCATTCATAAAGACGAGCAGCAGGATTCAGCCCGCGCGCGGGGCGAGGCGGCTGAGGAGTCCGCCGCCGTCCAGCCGACGCACTACCATTCGCGCATGGACAGCTCGCCGGTCGAGGGACATTCGCGCGAGACGGGCGAGACGCAAACGGCGGAGACGGATGTGCGCGATGAGACTGTAGCGACCGTAGCGCGCCGCGGCGTTCGCGCGCAGACGCCCGAAGAGTTCACGGGCGGCGAGATAAGAGAGGCCGCGGACGCGGCGGGCGGGCTGACGGCTGTATGGCAGTCGGCCAAACACGCTTGGCGCGAGATGGGCATGGTGCGCGGCACACGCACTTTGCTGCGCGTGAACCAGAAGGACGGGTTCGATTGTCCGGGCTGCGCTTGGCCCGACCCAGACGGCGAGCGCTCGCACTTTGAATACTGCGAGAACGGCGCGAAGGCCGTCGCGGAAGAAGCGACGACGAAGCGCGTCACGCCGGAGTTTTTCAAGCAGTGGAGCGTCCGAGACCTCTCGCAAAAGTCGGACTACTGGCTAGGCAAGCAGGGGCGCATCACGCACCCGATGGTTCTGCGGCGCGGCGCGACGCACTACGAGCCGATTGATTGGAGCGACGCTTTTCATCTCGTCGCAGAAGAGTTGAACGCGTTAGGCTCGCCCGACGAGGCGGCGTTCTACACTTCGGGCCGCGCGTCGAACGAGGCCGCGTTTCTTTATCAGCTCTTCGTACGTCAGTTCGGCACGAACAACCTGCCCGACTGCTCGAACATGTGCCACGAATCTTCGGGGCGCGCGCTCACGGAGACCATAGGCGTCGGCAAGGGCACGGTCACGCTCGACGATTTCCAGTTGGCTGAAGCCATCTTCGTCATCGGACAGAATCCGGGGACGAACCACCCGCGCATGCTCACCACTCTGCGCGAAGCGAAAAAGCGCGGATGCAAAATCGTCCACATCAACCCGCTACCGGAAGTCGGCTTGGGCCGCTTCAAGCACCCGCAGCACCCGCTCGACCTTTTAGGCGGCGGCACACAGCTCTCCGACCTCTTTCTGCAAGTGCGCGTCAACGGCGACGTGCCGCTCCTCAAGGGCTTGATGAAAGAGTTGCTGGAGGAAGAGTCGCGGCGTCCGGGCGAAGTCCTCGACCGCGCTTTTCTCGAAGAGAAGACGCACGGCTTCGACGAGTTCGCGCGCGCGCTCGGCGAGGTGAGTTGGGACGAGCTTATAGAGCAGAGCGGCGTCGCGCGTGAAGAGATGCGCGCGGCGGCGCGGATTTTCATCGAGTCGCAGCGCACAATCTTCTGCTGGGCGATGGGGCTGACGCAGCACAAGAACGCGGTCGCGAACATTCAGGAGATAGTCAACCTGCTTCTGCTGCGCGGGCAGATAGGCAAGCCCGGCGCGGGCGCGTGCCCCGTGCGCGGCCACTCGAACGTGCAGGGCGACCGCACGATGGGCATCTGGGAGCGCCCGGCCGACACCTTCCTCGACGCGCTCGCGCGCGAGTTCGACTTCGAGCCACCGCGCCGCCACGGGCTCGACACCGTGGAGAGCATCAAGGCGATGCACGACCGGCGGGTGAAAATCTTCTTCGCGCTCGGCGGCAACTTCC
>DASQLL010000068.1:0-24544 GCA_035630035.1 Pyrinomonadaceae bacterium
CGTTCGCGTCGTGCCGGGCGGCTGTTCGGGCTTCCAGTTCAGCCTGAACATCGAAGAAGAGTCGAAGCCGAACGATCACATCATCGAGTCGAACGGCGTCCGCATGTTCGTTGACATGTTCAGCGCGCAGTATCTGAACGGCGTAGAGATTGACTACGTGACGAACGTCATGGGTTCGGGCTTCACGTTCAATAACCCGAACGCGACGGGCGGCTGCGGCTGCGGCACTTCGTTCACGGCCTAGTCGCGAGAGGGCGCTTCATGAGGGCGGCGACCACCGGCGCGGGCCGTGCATGTCGAGTAGTTTTCGATGAAGACTCTACGGCACGCGCGGCTGTGCATGCGCGCACGCGTCGCCGTCTCTGTTTTCAAGCTTGACGCCGGAGGGAGTTTTCGCCGGCTCTTTTACCGAGGGAGGGACTGAGGGCATGCCGAGGATTGAGGCGGAGACCGCCACGGGCGCGCAGGCTTTCGAGGCGGAGGCGGGCCGTAAGCTCGTGCTGGCGATTGAGGACGCAGGGATTGACATACTGCACCGCTGCGGCGGGCAGGCGAAATGCACGACCTGTCGCGTAGAGGTTCTTGCGGGCGACCCCGGCGAGATGCGCGAGGCCGAGCGCAACCGCCTCGCGGTGGAGACGGGCCTTGCGGAGAACGTGCGCCTGTCGTGTCAGGTTCATGTGAGCGACGCCTTGAAGGTGAAGGTCATCAACCAGTCGAGCGTGCGCGGGCTTGATCCGGGGCCGCGGCCCTCGGAGGATTAGAGCGACTCATAGGACAGGCCCTCTTACGTTTAGAGGCGGGCAATGCCCGCCGTCTCAATCCACATCTTGAGACGGCGGGCATTGCCCGCCTCTAAACGTAAGCAAGGCGTGTGACGCGGCGTGCGCCAACGCGTATGTGTCAACGACGCCCGGCGCGTCGCGGCGGCGGACTGGCTTTGAGCGCGGCTGCGAGCGCGGGGTTGTACATCGAGCTGTATGCGAGGCGCTGGCGCATGAAGTCGCGCGGGTAGGAGATTGTTACGTCGGACACTCTGCCGCCCGCCATGATCGTCGGCGTGAGGTCGGGGTTGATGCCGGCCCAGTAGGTCGGAAGACCTAGCTTCTTGTAGCGCGCCACGACTTCGTCGCGCAGCTTCGGGTCGAAGCGGACGCCGTATTTGTCAATCAATGCTTTGATGGCGTCGTAGTCGCCCTCGGCCTTGATACGCATAAGCTCGGCGAGGAGCAAGCCGACGCCTTCGCGCATCTTGTCGAAATCCTTGACGACGACGTAGCGTTTGCCGTTGCGCTTCGTTATAAGCTCAATCGCGCCGGTCTTGTCCATGATGTAGTTTGCGATGAGCTGGCGGTTGCGCTGGTGGTCTTCCTCTATCTGGTTGCCTTCGGGTATTGAGCGCAACTGCGTGAGCATGACGCGCGCCGCGCCGTAGTACATCGCCTTCTCGACGCCCTCGCTCGAAGAGACCAGCCCCAACTCGCGCAAGCGTGGGTCGCGGACGTTCCAGAGCGCCATCAAATCTGCGCGCGCTTCTTCGAGCGTCGAGGAATACTCCTTCAGATAAAACTGCGGCTCGCGCGTGAGCTTCGCGCTTAGCTTGCCTGAGCCGTGACCGATGACCTCGTGCATCGCGGTCAGAAGACGGTCGGCCTCCTCGCCGTGCTTCTTGACGATCTGAATCTCTTCAGCCGATGCGGCGAACTCTTCGAGCGCGGTCGTGCCCGTTGCGCGCGAGAAGGCGCGCGTCGAGCCTGTGAAGAAGAAGTTCTTCGTGCCGTGACGTTCGTGAATCTCGTTCTCGTTCGGGAGGTTGACGCCGACGGTCGTTACGCCGAAGTCGCCGTTCTCGGCCACGGCCTCGACGGCCATTGCGACGGGGGCTTTGACGCCCTGCTTCTTGTACTCGTCCTTCCACGGCGCGCGGTCTTCAAAATACTGCGCGTTGTCGGCGAGCCGCGTCATGATGTGGTTGAGCGTCTCGTCGGTGACGCTGACGAAGCCTTGCGCCGCGCCTTTCACGCCGCGCGCGTCGCGGTAGACTTCGACGAAGCCGTTCGAGAAATCAACCGTGACGCGGTTCTGCACCCACGCGTCGCCCACCGCGATCCAGTCGGCGTACTCGCCCGTTCGGTAGTAGCGTATGAGCTTGTCAATCACGTCGGCCTGCCCCGGCTCGGCGTAAGGCTTGGCCTCCTGCAAGTAGCCTATGGCCCTCTCCAAATACTCCGCGTAGAGGCCGGGCTGCACGGAGCCGTCGGACGTTCCGGCGCGGTAGACCTGCTCGACGAGCGAGCCGTCGGGCATCTTCACGACGCGCGAGTTGAGCGCGTATCGCTCCTTGAAATTCTTGAGGTCGGCGAGCGTGACCGCAGGGCCGTAAAAATTGTTCGAGCTGCCCTGAATGATGTCGAGTCCGCCCTCCGGGCTTTTGGACGTGGACATCGGCTCGAACTTCGCGTCGAAGAACGCCTGCCGAAGCTCGCCCAACTCTTTTCGGAACTCGTCGGGCGTCATCGTTAGGCCGCCGTTACGGATGGCCTGAAGGCCCGCCGTCTCAAGCTCCGCGTATGTGAATTCGGGGAGGAACTTTTGCGCCGTGTAGCTGTTGCGATTGCCCGTGTTCGCCCAGAAGAGTTTCGTGTAGTCGGTAATCTTCTTCAGCACGGCGGGCCTAAGCCCTCGCGGGTGCGAGACGACGGCTTCGAGTATGCGCTTCTGACGAAGGCCGGAGCGCGAGAGCTGGTCATAAATTATAGGGTCAATCGCGATTGAAGCCTGAGACAGGTAGTAGGCCAGAATCTTCTGACGCGGCGAGAGGCTTCGGAAGCTCTCGGCTTCTAGCTGGAGTATGCCGGTCGTGCCGACGCGCTCGACGAGAGAGGTGCGCGCGGGCGCGGCCTTCGCACGCGCCGGCCTTTGCGCGTGCGCCGCCGGGACGTAGCCGGTCGCAATTACTATGACGAGGAGCGCGGACAAAAGAGCGCGTGCGGGTGACTTCACTTCGGAACCTCCGTCGAACTCGTTGGTGTGCTGTCTGGGTTGAAGTGAGTATGCCACAGCGCGAAACAGTACCGCGAGCGGTAGCGAGCGGGTCTTTGTAGACCGGGCACGCGAGAACCGGAGGAAAAGAATTAACAGGGATGGACAGGATGAACAGGATAAAGAAGTGATAGGTGATAAGTGATGAGTGATAAGAGGAAGGCAAGGATTTTCTTATCACTCATCACTTATCACTCATCACCTGCTCTTATCCTGTTCATCCTGTCCATCCCTGTTAATTTCTTCGCCCTGACTCCGAAACCCGCTCGCTACCGCTCGCGGCTCTGCTGCTCTCGCGGGTGGCGCAAAGGCTGCGAATCGTCCATAATGTCGCCCCTTTGAGAGCCTTTCGGAATCGCAAGCCTTCATGGTGAAATTCAACGGGAAGAAAAAAGATGAGGGGACTGTTGCGCCGAGCTACTTCAGGCGCAGGCGCGGCGAACTTGTCTGTGCCGCGCTACTCTTGCTGATGGCGGCCAACATGATCTCCGTCATCGCGCGCAAGAGCATCACGGTTGACGAGTGGGTGATGATACCGGCGGGCTACTACCACCTGACGGCGGGCGACTACCGCCCCGTCAACGAGCATCCACCTTTCGCGAAACTTCTGTCCGCCGCGCCGCTGCTCCTGACGGACACGAAAGCGCCCTCGATTGACTCCGAGCAGCCGCACGACTACGAATACTTCCTCGGCGTCTTCCAAAACTTCTGGCGCGCGAACGCGGCTGAGTTCGACTACCTCACGTTCTGGGCGCGCGTGCCGCTCGTCGCCGTCACTATCTTGCTCGGCGCGCTCGTCTTCGTCTTTGCGCGCCGTCACTGGGGCGAGCGCGCCGCGCTCTTCGCCGTCGCGCTCTTCGCGCTTGAGCCGACGGTGCTGGCGCACGGTCGCGTCGTGCAGACCGACATCCCCTCGGCGCTCGCGCTGCTGCTCTTCGTGTTCGCGTTCTATGAGTACCTGAAAGCGCCGAATGCTCGGCGCGCGGCTTACGTGGGGCTGGCGGCGGGCCTCGCGGCGGTGACGAAGTTTTCGATGATCGTGCTGGGGCCTGTGCTTTGCATCGCGCTGGTCGCACTGCTCGCGCTCGCGCCTCGGCGCGGGCTGAAGCGAAAGGCCGTCGCGGGGCATGCCGGCGCGCTCGCCCTCGCAGCCGTGCTCGCCGTCAACGCCGCGTACTTCTTCCATCACAGACAGCCCGAAGCCCTCGACGACGCGCTCGCACGGATGGTCGTCCCGGCGAGCGTCGGCGACGGCTTGCGCGCGCCGCTCGAAGTCGGCTACTACGCGCTGCAAGTCATCTTCCCCGCGGACTTCATCTCAGGCATTGGCTGGCAGCTCGGCCACGCGCATGGCGGACACCCCGCGGGCCTTCTCGGCCAGCACCGTATGAAGGGCTGGTGGTACTACTTCCCCGCGGCCTTCGCCTTGAAGACGCCTCTGCCGATTCTGTTGCTCGCAATCGCATCGGTCGTGTGGGGGCTATGGCGTCTGCGGCGCAGAGTAGAGGGGCGCGTTCTGTTGTTGCTCGTGCCGCTCGCGCTCTTCACGGGGTTGTTGATGCTCAGCACTATCAACATAGGCGTGCGCTATTATCTGCCGGCCTACCCGCTCTTCTTCATCCTGTCGGGCGCGATGCTCGACGACGCGCTTCGTCGCGGCGGTCGGCGACTGTTGGCCGCGTCGGCTCTCATCGCCGTGCTGCTGTGCTGGACGGCGGTCGAGGCCGTGCGCGCGTACCCCGACCAGATGAGCTACATGAACCAGCTCGCCTCGCGCGCTCCGCACTGGTGGTATCTGTCGGACTCGAACGTCGAGTGGGGCGACGACATACGCGACCTCGCGCTATACTTGCGCGGGCGCGGCGAGACGCGAGTCGGCGCGGCCATCCTCGCGTGGCAACTGCTCGACATCTACGACCTCGAAGGCGCGGCCATCTTCGTGCCGCCCGGAGAGCGCGCGGCGGACGTTCGCTATGTCGCCATCGGCGCGAGCCTTCTAAACGGCTCGACCGTGCCGGGCGGATTCGATAACGGCATCGAGCTGACCGAGGAGCAGCGCGTCAACTACTTCGACGAGTTCCGGCATCGCGAGCCGGAGAAAATTTTCGGCGGCTCGATTTATCTGTATCGGATGAAAGAGTAAAGCTAGGTTGTGTGCTTACGAAGAGTAGTTCTTTATGTTTGAGGCGGTTCACCGCAGAGGCGCAGAGAGCGCGGAGGAAGCGCAGAGTGTTGAGCTTTCCTCTGCGCCCCCTCTGCGTCCTCTGCGCCTCTGCGGTGAGTCCTATTTGCTGAAAGTCCAAGACAGTCGCAGAACGTTAAAATGAAAACAGATCGCACGCTCATCGTCGTGCCTACCTACAACGAGCGCGAGAACGTCTCCGCGCTCGTCGCGCAGCTACTCGAAGTCGCGCCCGAAGCCGACGTGATGCTTCTGGACGACAACTCGCCGGACGGGACGGCGGACTACGCGACGGAGCTATACGGGCCGAACCCGCGCTTTTCGGTCATGCGCCGGACGGGCGCGCGCGGCTACGGGCGCAGTCTCGTTGACGGCTACCGCCACGCGCTCGACGCGGGCTACGCGCGACTCGTGCAACTGGACGCGGATTTTTCGCACGACCCGAAATCCATCCCCGCGCTCGTCGAGGCGAGTCGCGCGGCGGACGTTGTCATAGGCTCGCGCTACTGCGAGGGCGGCGGCGTCGCCAACTGGCCTCTGCGGCGGCGCGCTTTGAGCAGGTTCGCCAACCGTTACGTCTGCCACATCACGGGCCTGCGCGTCGGCGACACGACGAGCGGCTTTCGCTGCTACACGCAGCGCGCTCTGCGCCACCTGCTCGAAGGCCGCGTCGCGGCTGAAGGCTACGCCTTCCTCGTCGAGGCCGTCTACCACGCGCACCGCGAAGGCTTGAGCATCGCGGAAGTGCCCATCACTTTCACCGACCGGCGCGAGGGCCAGTCGAAGATGTCTCGCAAGGTAATCTTCGAGTCCGTCCTCATGCCGTGGCGTCTGCGCTTCGCGCCGCCCCGCCGACGGAATAAACTCAGAAGTCAGAACGCTGAACGATGAACTAAAGAATCCCTGTCTTTTCAGTTCATCGTTCAGCGTTCTGACTTCTGACTTTCCCTTGACTCTCCGCCGCGTTTGGCGTAAGAAGCCAGACGTTCTATCAAACCCTTCCACGGAGTTCCCTAAATGAAGAGAGCCATCGCGCTCGCCGCGCTCCTGCTCACGGCGTCGGCTTGCACCACCGCAGAAAACACGAACACGACGAACGCCAACGCCGCCGCGACGCCAGCCGCGACGGCAACGCCTGCCGGCGTCACGCAGGCCGACATCGAGGCCAAAGAGAGGCAGGCGTGGGACACGCTCAAGTCGAAGAGCTGGGACGCCTTCGCGGGCATGCTGGCCGACGACTTCGTCAACGTGTCGAGGGACGGCATCAGCAACAAGGCCGACACGCTCGAAGGCCTCAAGAAGCTCGACATTACGGAATACACTTTCGCGGACATCAAATTCCTGAAGGTGGACGCAGACCTCGCCGTCATCACCTACACCGTCACGGAGAAGAGCACGTACGACGGCAAGCCGACCCCCGGCAAGCCCACGCGCGGCTCGACGGCGTGGATCAACCGCGGCGGCAAGTGGCTCGTCGCGTATCATCAGAAGACGGAGATTAGAGAGATGCCCGCGGGCCAGCCGACGCCGGGCGCAGCCGCAAGCCCCGCCGCTTCGCCTGCCGCAAGCCCCGCGTCCTCGCCGTCCGCTTCGCCGTCCGCATCGCCCGCCGCCGCGGCCACGGCCACCGACATGGAGAAGCAGGTCTGGGCGGCCATCCAGAGCAAGAACTACGACGCCTTCGCGGCCCTGCTCGCGAGCGACGCGCTCGAAGTCGAGCCTGAAAAGGTCTACACCAAGAGCGAGGGGGTCGAGAACATAAAGAATTTCGACGCCTCGAAGTTCACGCAGAGCGACTTCAAGGAGACGAAGCTCGACGCCGACGCCGCGCTCGTTGTGTACAAGGTGACGGGGCCGATGAACGGAAAGACGGTAACGGAATTCCACAGCACGATCTGGGCCAACCGCGCCGGTAAGTGGATGGCCGTCTTCCATCAGGGCACGCCGCAGGAAGCGCCGCCGAAGTAGCATGGAGGCAGGAGGCAGGAGCAGGAGGCAGGTAAAGAGATTGCGCTTTGGAATCTCGAATCTTAAATCTCAAATCCGAGGTTTCCTGCTCCTGCCTCCTGCCGTCTGCTCCTGCCTCCTGTCACTCACGCCCACACGCCCGGAATCTTCGTTTGGCACTTCGGGCACAGCCCGTCCGCGCCGACGCGCATCTTGAGAATTCGGTAGCCGAAGCGCTCGACCAGAAGCTCGTCGCAGGCGGGGCAGTAAGTGTTCTCCCAACGCCCCACGCGTCCGGGCAGATTACCCGCGTAGACGAACCGCAGGCCCGCCGCTCGCCCTATCTCGCACGCGCGCATAAGCTGCGCGGCGGTCGTGTTCGCGTTCTCCGTCATGCGGTAGTCCTGATGAAACGCCGTCACGTGCCACGGGATGTCGGGCGACACGGAGGCGATGAACTCCGCCGCGCTCCGAAGCTCCTGCTCCGAGTCGTTGAAACCCGGAATGACGAGCGTCACAATCTCCTCCCAGAAGCCGCGTTCCTGAACCATCCTCACGGTGTCGAGTATGTTGCCCACGACGCCCCCCAACTGCCTGTACGCGCGGTCACTCATCGTCTTCAGATCAATCTTGTAGCAGTCCGTCACGGGCCTCAAATAATCCAACACCTGCGGCGTCGCGTTCCCGTTCGAGATGAACGCAGTCCTAAAGCCCGCCCGCCGCGCCTTCTTAAAAACCTCCACCGCCCACTCCGCCGTAATCAGAGGCTCGTTGTAACTCGACCCCACCAGACGCGCCCCGCACTCGCCCGCCATCTCGACGAGCCTTTCAGCCGACACGACGCGCGGCTGAGTCCCCGCCGCATCGTCGCGCAGGGCTTGGCTCGTCAACCAATTCTGGCAGTTGCTGGCCGCGAAAAAGCCCGCGAGGTAGCTGTGTTCTTCCTCGACCTCCATGTTGTAAACGTCGCCCTCGTGTTCGACGAAAGAGACTCCGCGCAGCGGCACGAGGTAAAAATTCTCCGTCTCAATCGCATGACGCTTGACCGTACCCCGCTCGTACCACACGACGGTGTATTGGTGCGGCGCGCGCTTGACCGCGCGCTGCTGTATGAAGCCGTCTTCGGGCACCGCGGTGTCGTAGACGGACGGGAGGTGTCCGAGTTTCAGGGCGAGCCACGCGATGTCATGCGCCAACTGCCGCGACACGGTCGTGACGCCTACCTTTCCGTTCGCGTAGCGGTGTCCGTCGCCCTCGACGTAGGCGTCGAGAAACGCGCGGACGATCTCGCGGTGCGCGTCAAATAGCAATTGAGGAACGCGCTTCTCAGGCGAGCGACCACCAGCGAGAGATTTGAAGAGGAGCGCGGCGGAAGATTTGTTCGCCGCCACGGCGAGCGTCGTCGCGCGCCTGACGCTTGCCCCCTTCACGCCCAGACACTCTTGCAGCAGGCGTGAGACCTCCGCGACCAGATGCGTCTCCGCGTGCGAGAAGCTGAAGTTGAGGACGTAGCTGTTCGGGCGCTTCTTGTAGCCGCATACGGAACCCTCGGCGCAGTAATAGCCGAGCAGACGTGCAAGGCCCTCGTCGAGCGGGACTGAGAGCGGGATGCCCGGCCTATGCTCGTTAGGGAAGCGCACTAGACCGCCTTCGATGAGCGCGCCGCCCGTGCGCTCGTCCTGTGCGCGCCCGCGCGCCATCTTGCTCCGCACGTGCCGGATGTAAGAAGCGTCTTTACCCAGCCGCGCACCGATCTCGCGCGAAGTCTCGCCGCGCGCGCTCGCATCAGAGATTTCCTGACGGGCAGCCGCAGACATCTTCCACGGCACGCGGTAAGTAATCTGATGGCTGCTCAATGCCGTCGCCACATTGACTGTTTGTGTTGACGAGAAAGAATAGCGGCGGGGGATCGCGAGATAGTGCCGCGTCGTTAGCTGCTCCGCGCGCATGAGCTTAGGAGCGCGCGCCGCGTCGTCCGTCGCATACAGTCGGTGGTCGGGCGTGCAGCGCAGTTCGGGCAGGTAATAAGGGCGAATGACCGCGAGCCGTCCCCGATAAGCGTGTTTGAAGACCGCTCGGACACGGCGAAGCTTTCCAGAGGCAGCGACAGCGCGGAGGCCTTCGGGGTATGCGATCTCAGCATCGGGATGATGGTCAACGCGAGACGCGGAATTAGACAGGTCTGCGAACGTCACCGGCCCGCGGTCTGTGACGACGATGGTGTCGCCCGTGAAGCAATAGCCGCAGTGAAGGTCGCAACCGAGCATGCCGAAGGTGAGTGTGTCGGAGCCGGGCAGCACGTGGAAGAAGGGCTTCTTCTCTGTCGGGTCGCAGGCGAGCGCGGCGACGTAGTTCGTGGGGACGAGCAGGCGACCGCCCTCGTTGAAGCGCACCTTGCAGATGCCGCGCTTGCCCTCTTGAATCAGGCAGCGGTGGCCGCACGCGTAGCAGCGCACGCCGCCGCCCGCAAGACGCTCGGTCAACTCCTGAGCGCCTTCGGTCGTCATCTCGTCCAGAACCTCGGCCAGACTGGCCGAACGCTCGCTCATCGGCATCGCTTTAACCTCCCGTTTGGCGGTTGGGCGGGGGACTTTGGTTTATACTTCGACTGAAATTTTTGGGAGCCGTTCGGCTCTTTATTTTAACGCTTTCGCCGGGGGTTTAATAGGCCATGATAATCGAGCAGATAACTCTCACCGCGTTTCAGCAGCACACGCGCATTCTGGGTTGCGAGGAGACGCGGCTCGCCGTGTGCATTGATCCGGGGGAGGAGACGGGGGAGATCGTCGAGGCTCTGGAGCGTTTAGAGCTAGAGCTTCAGGCCATCGCGCTGACGCACGCGCACATGGATCACGTCGGTGGCGTGGCGGCTTTAAAGCGCGCAAGGCCCGACGCCGAAATCATTCTGCACGCGGCGGACGAGCCGCTTTACTTCGGCCTCGCGCAGCAGCCCGCTTGGCTCGGCATTCCTAGCTCGGAGTGGTCGCGGCTCGGATTCGACTACGAAGAGCCGCCGCCGCCGGAGCGTCATTGGGAGGACGGCGAGACGTACCGCGTGGGCGCACTCGAATTCAACGTGCTGCACTGTCCGGGCCACACGCCGGGGCACGTCGTTCTGTTCGAGCCAAGCGAGCGAAAGGTTTTCGTGGGCGACTGTTTGTTCGCGGGATCAATCGGGAGGACTGACTTGCCGGGAGGCTCTACCGAACAGTTGATGGACTCGATAACGAACAAGATTCTTCCGCTCGGCGACGACGTTGTAGTCTACTCCGGCCACGGCCCTGAGACGACCATAGGGCGCGAGCGCCTGACGAATCCGTTCCTCACGGGGAGATACTTTTAAAGCCGTGACAGGTGACGGGTGACAGGTGACAGGAAAGAACTTGTTTTTATCCTGTCACCCGTCACCTGTCACGGCTTTTCAACGGGTTTGTGAAGCTTCTCGTTCTTCATCTTGTCCCACTTGTCTTTCGACTCGCCGATCAGGTCGCTGGGGAGGGTTTCGACCGCGACGTTGTTCTCGGCGCAGAACTTGCGCCAGAGGACGAAGCGCGCGTCGAACTCGCCCGTCCCTTCAGAAATCTCGTTGGACACCTTCGGTTTCTCGTCCGCCACTTCCGCCTTGCTCCTCTTCGTCGGGGTTTCTCTTTGTCGAGACAGTGTAGCAAAGAAAAAGTCAGAAGTCAGAACGATGAACGATGAACTGAAAAGCAGTCGTGTCTTTCAGTTCATCGTTCATCGTTCTGACTTCTGACTTTTCAAGAGGCTGAGCTGAGCAGATACATTTCGCCCTTGGGCGCGCTCTCGCCGCCCTCGCGTTCGAGCGTGACGGCGAAGGCGGCCTTCGCGTCCGCGCCCGTGGGCAGACGGTCGCTCATGCGCGCGCGGCCTTCGGGGTCTGAGTTGAACGTGCCGCCGGGAAGGGGCTTGCCGTCGGCGATGAGCCATAGCTGGTAAGCCTTGCCCGCGGGCGCGGGCGGCAGTCCGTTCGCGATGAGGACGGCGCGACCGGAAGCTCGGTCGTATGCGACGACGGCGCGAGCGCCGGGCGCGACCTCTTTGCCCGCGAGTTGCGCGACGCGCGAGCCGGGCGAAGCGAGAAGGTCGTTCTCGTCGCGCGTGCGCGTAAGCTCCGCGCGCTCGCCTGCAAGCTCGCTCTCCGAACGGCTCAGACGCTCGCTCACGCGCGCCATCTCGCCGCGCAGCGACTCCGTCCGATTCCAAAGTGAGAAGGTCGCGAAGCCCAACACGACGACGGCTATCCCAGCCGCCATCGCTCCGAACGCGAGCGAGGGGCGTGCCTTGAAGATTTGCCATAGGCTGAGGCGCGAGAGAAGGCCGCGCCAGTCTACCGGCTCGACCGTCGCGCGGCGCGCGTTCGGGCCGTCAGCCCGCGCCGCGCTTTCGATTACGTTCGGGCCGTCCGCGACCACGTTCGGGCCGTCGGCTGCCGCCCGTCGCGCCGCCGACACTTGCGGCTGAGAGTCGAGCGCGCGGACGCTTTCGAGAATGCGCGAGCGCAAGGCCGCGGGCGGTGCGACGGGCGCGACCGTGTAGGCGAGAGAGGCCGCCGCGTCCGACAGCTCGCGCGATTCCGCGCGGCACTCGGCGCACGAGCGTAGATGCTCTTCGAGCGCGGCGCGCTCGCCTGCATCGAGCGCGCCCGTGGCGTCGAGCGCCAGCATCTCTTTGTAATCTTCGTGCTGCATCGAGTCTCTTGCGTGCCGCTTTACTTCGCGCGAATCATACCGCGCCGAATCCGTAGGCCGCAGCCGTCGCCCCTCGTCATAACAACCTACGTCGCCCCTTCGCCCTTCGGTTTCAAGCTCGACGCTTCAACGTCTACGCGGCTCTTTGCCGCGCGCCTTCAGACGGCGTACTCGCCGAGCCTCGCGCGCAGCGTCTCGCTCAGCTTCTTCAGGCCGGCGCGCGTGCGCGTCTTCACAGTGCCGAGCGGCTGATTCTTCGCCGCCGCTATCTCCGACTGCGACATGCCGTCGAGGTACGCGAGCAGAAGAACCTGCTGCTGCTCTTCGGGCAGCTCGGCGAGCGCGGAGCGCACGACCTCGGCGCGCTCTGCGCGTATGGCCGCCTCGTCCGAAGCGTCCGTTTGCGCCGTCGCCGTCGGTGCGCCCTCGGCGGAGCGCAGCGCGGCGCGGTCGCGCGAGTCAACCGCGCGCAGGCGGTCAATGGCGCGGCTGCGCGCGAGCGTGACCATCCAAGTGAACGCGCGTCCACGCGAAGAATCGAACGCGCCCGCCTGCTTCCAGACTTGAAGGAAAACTTCCTGTAGAACGTCTTCCGCCTCGGCGCGGCTGTGCAATATACGGAGCAGGAGACCGAAAAGGATGGGGCTGAATCTGTCGTACAGCGAGGCGAACGCGGCTTCGTCTCCGCGCGCGGTGGCGCGGACGAGGCTCGCGTCTAATTCGTCTCGCTCTGGACTTGCGGTCAAGCTTCGGTTCGCCTCCGCGCCCCGACGTTCAGGCGCTCTTTTTGTCGCCTCGGTGGGTGTTAGAGAAAAAGCCGGGGCAGTTCACGTTGACTACTACGAGTTCATCGCCGCAGGTAGTTTTCTTTTAGCACAAGAAAAATCGTTCGCCACTTATACAGACTCTGACGCGGCGCGTGGCCGAGGTCAGCAGCGCAAAAGCAGCATTCAGCAATCAGCGGTCAGCTCTCAGCTTTTGCCCTCCCAGTTAGCATGCCTTCGAGGAGGCTTGACTACGTTGGGACGGAAACAACTGAAGGCTGACCGCTGATTGCTGAACGCTGAAAGCTTTTAAGCTATCGTTATCTCTTCCGAAAGATACACGTCCTGTATGGCGTTGAGCAGTCCGATGCCCTCGTCCATCGGGCGCTGGAAAGCCTTGCGCCCGGAGATGAGACCCATGCCGCCGCCGCGCTTGTTGATGACGGCGGTGCGGACGGCGTCGGCCATGTCGCTCTCGCCTTTCGATTCGCCGCCGGAGTTGATGAGGCCGCAGCGGCCCATGAAGCAGTTGGCGACCTGATAGCGAACGAGGTCAATCGGGTGTTCGCTCGTTAGCTCCGTGTAAATCTTCGGGTTGGTTTTGCCGTAAGAGCTTTCGACGTTTAGGAGGTTGTAGCCGCCGTTACGTTCGGGCAGCTTCTGCTTGATGATGTCGGCCTCGATTGTGACGCCGAGGTGGTTGGCCTGCCCCGTCAAGTCCGCGGCGGTGTGCATGTCGCCCTCTTTCGACTTGAACTTCGGGTTTCGCAGGTAGCACCAGAGAATCGTCGCCATGCCAAGCTCGTGCGCGATTGCGAACGCTTCGGCTATCTCGACGAGCTGGCGTCCAGACTCTTCGGAGCCGAAGTATATGGTCGCGCCCACGGCGGCAGCGCCCATGTCGTGAGCTTCTTCGAGCGTGCCGAACAGGATTTGGTCGAACTTGTTCGGGTACGTGAGAAGCTCGTTGTGGTTGATCTTGACGATGAAGGGAATCTTGTGCGCGTACCTGCGCGCGACGACGCCGAGGACGCCGAACGTCGAGGCGACCGCGTTGCAGCCGCCCTCAACCGCGAGCTTGACGATGTTCTCAGGGTCGAAGTAGATCGGGTTCGGCGCGAACGACGCGCCCGCCGAATGCTCGATGCCCTGATCCACGGGGAGTATCGAGAGATAGCCCGTCCCGCGGAGTCGTCCGTGGTCGAAGAGCGTTTGCAGCGAGCTGAGGACGCGCGGGCTGCGGTCGGAGTTGACCCAGATGCGATCAATGAAGTCTGGGCCGGGCGCGTGCAGAAGGTCTTTTGAAATCTTCGGCGAGTTGAATTCGAGCAGCGCGCGCCCGTCCTCGCCCAGAAGCTCTTCGATGCGTGCGAAAGACGATCCCTCGCGTTTGAGTTCGGTTGCCATCGGTTTTAAATCCTCCTCGGGAAAGGTTTGCGTGAGCCGCCTGCTTTGGTAATTCGACCGGGCGCGGATTATAGCACGCAAGACGGCGCGCTGCGGAAGGGAAAAGCTGCCCGTCGGCGTCGTTTTCAGGCGCGGGCTTGAGCGTCGCGCGGGAAAGACTCACCGCAGAGGCGCAGAGGACGCAGAGGGGGCGCAGAGTGATGCTCAACCCTCTGCGCTAACTCCGCGACCTCTGCGCCTCTGCGGTGAGTCGCCATTTGCCGAACTCTCAAGTGAAGAGCAAAAAGAGATTCCCCTAAACGCCGGGGCTGGAGCAAGGCCCGACGACTTCATACTTTTCCGGCGAGACGATTAGAAGGAGCGCGCCGCCCTCGGTCGCGATCTCGTCGTGGATGCTGTTGGGGAGCGAGCAGTTAAAATCGCCCGCGGACATTTTGATTGAGCCTGCGCTGAGGTCGCCTTCGAGTACGAGGCACTGTTCGACGCCGAGGTGTCGGTGGCGTGGAATGCGCGCGCCGGGCTGAAGCCTTAGGAGCGTCGTGTAAGTGCCAAGCTCGCGGTCTGCGAAGAGCAGCTTGTAGCAGACGCCTTCGTCGTCCGTCTCGACCCACTCTCCCTCATTTGCGCGGACGACCAGAAACCCGGAAGCCGATTTCGACGGACGCGCCGCGACGGACGCGGATGCATCCTGAGCTTCATCCGACACGCGCGCGAGCAGACGCTTGAGCGCGCCCGCGGGCGGCTCGGCCTGCGGCGGCGCGAGACGCAGGTCTGCGGCTACGGCAGCGAACTCGCGCAGTTCCGCCGCGCATGCCGCGCACCCTTCGGCGATGTGCGCCTCGAAGGCGCGCGCCTCTTCCGCGTCGAGCGCGCCCAGAGAGTAGAGCGCGGCCTGTCCCTTCAACTCGTCGTCCACGTATGCGTGCATATTCAGATCCCCTCGTAAGCCGGCTTGAGCGTCTCGCGCAAACGCATCATGCCGAGCCGCGTGCGCGTCTTCACAGTGCCGAGCGGCAGTCCCCGCTCCGCCGCTATCTCGCTGTGGCTTAGCCCGCCGAAGTATGCAAGCTCTATCACCTCGCGCTGCTCCGGCGGGAGCGATTCCAGAGCCGCGCGCACGACCGCGCCGACCTCGCGCGCCATCACGTCGTCCTCCGCCCTCGCGCCCACCGACCCGCCGTGCGTCGCCGCGTCGAGCGGCTCGGTGCGCTGCCGCTCCAGACGCCCGCGCCGCAGGCGGTCAATCGCACGACTGCGCGCGATTGTCGTCAGCCACGCCAGAGGAGCGCCGCGCTCTTGGGTGTACGCGGCGGCCTGACGCCAGACCTGCGAGTACACGTCGAGCAAGACCTCCTCGGCAGCCGAAGCGTCTGCGAGTATGCGAAGCAGAAGGCCGTAGACCGTCCGGCTCGTCGCGTCGTAGAGCGCGGCCAGAGCCTGCTGGTCTTTGCCGGCTACGCCGCGTATCAACTCAACCTGCCGCACGCTTGCGTCGGCGGCGGTCGGCGTCGTGGGTTTCGGGGGTGAACTCACTCGACACCTCTCCCCTTTACGAATCTACGCCATCTTAGACGCCTTCGGATTCATTCGACAACATAATCCGCGCGCCGCATCGGGAATTCTCAAGGGTTCTAAAAGCTACTTTCTTCCGCCCCCGACGGGGCTTTATCCTTGCCTTCCCGTCAAACGTGAAGCGATGACTTTGGCTGCGGTCGCGCCCGCTCCGCAAGCTCCGCTGACGGTCGGCGCAAGCGGGTTAGAGATGTCGCCGACGGCGAAGACCATCTCGACCGACGTTTCCTGCTCGCCCGTCGTGACGACGTAGCCGCGCTCGTCCGCGTGCAACTGCTCGCGGAACATCTCGCTGTTCGGCTCGACGCCGACGCGCACCAGCACGCCGCGCACGGCCATTCGGAAGGGCTTGAGCGCGCCCGCGCGAAGAATCTCGGCGGCCTCGACGCGCTCCTTGCCGAGTATGCTTTGAAGCGTCGCCTCCGTGAAGACGTTGATGCGATGCTCGCCCTTTATGCGCTCGACGAACTCGCTCCGCGCGCTCAATTTCTTCCCGCGATGCACGAGCGTCACGGTCGGGCAGACTTCCGATAGCAGCAGAGCGTTCTCCGCAGCCGCGTCGCCGCCGCCGACGACCAGAACGTCCTCACCCGCCACACGCTCGCGGTCGCGCACGCCCGACTCCAACACGCCGCGCCCTGCAAACTCCTCCTCGCCCGGCACGCCCAGACGCCTTCGCCGCACGCCCGTCGCGATGATGACGGCGATTGACCGAAGCTCCTCGCCGCTACGCAGACGCACGCGCTTCGCGCGCAGGTCAACGCTCTCGATCTCGGCCTCAGTCCAAAGGTCGAACTCCTTGTCCTCCGTCTGCGCCGCGAACAAATCGCGCAGCTCGCGCCCATTCTCGGCCCGCGCGCCCAAGTAGTTTTCAATCGGGTTGTAGACGCGCAGAAGCTGCCCGCCCGTCTCCGCCTCGCGCTCGATGACGAGCGTGTCGAGGCCCAACTCGTCGCACCAGAGCGCGGCTGACAATCCAGCCGGCCCCGCGCCGATGATGATTACGTCGTGCATGAACAGTTTTCAGTTTTCAGTTTTCAGTTTTCAGTTTCATCTTGGCCGGGCGCGCACAATCGCCGCCGGATCAAACTGAAAACTGAAAACTGCTTACTGCTTTCGTGCAATTATCTCCGCCGAGCGGCGCGTGTGCTCGCCCGCGTCGCCGTCGTGCCCGGCGGTCTCGTCGTAGTGCAGAACTTCCCATTCGCGGAACTCTTCGCGCAGCTCGCCGGGCCGGAGAAGGAAGTCGGGGTTCATGGCCTTAACTTCGGGATCGTCGTCCGTCAAATGAATCGCGGCGACGAAGAGACCGCCCCGACGGACTCCGTCGCGGATTGAAGGGAAGAGGTCGCGCTGCAAGTAGTAGAAGTCGCAGACGAGATCGTAAGAGTCATGCGCGATCTGAAATTCTCCGCCTTCGAGGTCTGCGACGCGCGCGTCGAGCCATAGGCCGCGCTCTCGACCGCGCTCGCGCGTTAGTTGCACCCCGACGCCCGACGAGTCCACTGCGGTGACGACGAAACCGTGCGAGGCGAGAAAGACCGCGTGGCGTCCCGCGCCGCACGCGAGGTCGAGCGCGCGCCTGCCGCCCGGACTCTCGCCTCCCGCCTGCGCCGCGAAAATCTCGACGGCGCGGACGAGCAGACGGCTCGGCTCAAGCGTCGCGTGCTCGCCTCGACTGTACCGTTCATCCCAATCGGCCACGATCAATCCTTCGTTCAGACCACGCTTTAAAACTGTAGACGCAGGCTTGCGCCTGTTCGTGATCCAAAGGCAATTCAAACAGGGATGGACAGGATAGACAGGATAGACAGAATGGAAAGCAATTCAATGATTTGAGATTTCAAATCTGAGACTTGAGATTTCAGATTTGAGATTTCAAGTCTGAGATTTGAGATTTCAAGTCTGAGATTTGAGATTTCAAATCTGAACTTCTATATCCTGTCCATCCCTGTTAATTTTTCCTTTCGCAGCCGGTGCGCTGTGTTGAATCAACACGGCGCGCAGCTCCGCGGCCACCGCGTCCGGCTCAAGGCGCGAAAGAGTCTGCACGCCGCCCGCGTCGGTGAACTTGACGGCGGAAGTCAGCTCGCTCCTATCCGCCTTCCAGCTTCCGCCTCCGTCGCCTTCCATTTCGTTCAGACGCAGGACGAGCCTGCTGAGGTCGCGGCGAGCGACGCGCGGGCGCACAAACGTCATGGCCCAAGAGTAGTACGGATAATCAATGCGGTAGCTCCAGCCGCCGACGGCGGGCGTGGCGATTAGAAAGATTTCGCCGCGAGCGTTGTGCGCGATGGCCGTGTAGGGCGCGGCGTGCCGCGTGGGCTTGAACCCGGAAGCACCGTAGAGGTCGGGCGCGAGCATGACGACCGACATGCGAGACTCCGCGTCCTCCTCGACGCGCGAGCGCCCGCTCGCGAAGCTTTCCAGCGCCGACTCGATCTGCGACCAACTCTCGCGCCACAGAGGCTCGTACTCGTCCGTGCGCGTCAGCACGCGCTCGACTTCGGGCAGCAGGAGCTTGTAGGCGCGTCTCTCGTCAACGCTCGCGCCGCCGGCAAGCTCGCGCGCAAGCGGCGACGCGACGCCCTCGACGAAGGGGTTGTCGCCGCCCTGAACGGTCAGGCTCGCGCGCACGGCCTGCGCGTTAGGAAACTCGGAGAAGTCTCCGGCCTCCGCGGCGGCGACGAGCTTGTCCCGTAGCTCAAGCGCGCGCGCGCCCGCGAGCGTCGTCCACACGGAGAGAAGGCCGTCCGTGTCGAAGTGATTGTTGGTGACTATCTCGATGCCGCGCGCGATCTCTTCGCGGCGTGGCGAGGCGACGAAGTTCAGCGCAATCTCCGTCGAGGTGTCGGCGCGAAGTTCCGCAGGAGTCGTGTTGCCCTCCCAGTGCGAGAGATGCACGGCGTTGTCAACAGTGCCGTCAACCGAGAGCTTCGGAACATTCGCAAGGGCCTCGTGATAAAACTCAAAACGCATCGCGCGGGCCTCCTTTCGTCGAGAGCGTCATTAAGGCAAAAAGGCTTTTCGGTTCAGCGCTCAGCGTTCCGAAAAGATTTTCAGTTCAGCGTTCAGCGTTCCGACTTCTGCGTTTTCTTGTTTATGCCTTCGATGACGAGGTGCGGGCTGAGGCGCGTGACGACGAGGCCCTCTCGCACGTCGAAGCGGCAGGCGAGCGCGGTTCTGTCCTGCGCCTCCGACTGGCCCTCGTCGTGATACCAGAACTGGCAGTTTGTGCAGTCGCCGTTCCAGCAGAAGTCGCCGTAGGAGATGGTTTCGAGCGAGAGGAACTGGAAGCAGCGCAGCAGACGATTGTTCTCCGGCACCTCGACCGCTTGGCCGAGCAGTTCGACGCGGACGAGCTTTTCGTATGGATCGAGCAGGTCGCTTTCCGCCACGCTCTTTAAACCTCGATTTCAGATGTCAGCCCTCGGCCTCGCGCTTTCTCGCTCATCTCATCCATCGTCGCTTTCAAAGACGCGCTGTCGGCTCTGGCAAATTCCTTCAGCCAGATGCCCAACAACACTTGCAGCTTCTCCCGCTCGTTGGCGGACACCGCTTTGAAAGCCTGAGCCGCTTCAGAATCAATCTCAAGAGTGATGATTTCTGTCGCCATAACACTTACCTCTCAAGCTCACAGCTTGGCAATACATTGGCGCTCCTTAAAAATTGCGCCTAACTTGTGGCTAAAGGACTTCGACATAATAACATGGTAACTCCGGTGTAATCCGAACCAAGCGAGATGACAAGGTTATAGCAGTCTCGACAGACCATCTCGAATCCCAACCGGCGTCACGTATCACGCGGATGCTTCTCAACTCGCACGTGCCTGCGTTACACTTAAAAAACAAAGGGGGACAGAGAGCGTGGGACTCGTGATGTATGTGAAGCCGGGGTGCCCGTACTGCCAGCAGGCGCGGGACTTCTACAACTCGAAGGGCATAAAGTTCAAAGAGTACGACGCGCAGAACGACCGCAAGCGGCGCAAGGAGATGTTCGGCTATTCGGGCGACGACCCTACGGTGCCTTGCATCGTAGAGAACGGCAAGTACGTCCAGTCGGGTTGGGGCGACCCGCTGCGTGGTTGAACGGTGCATGACTAAGAGGGCTGGCCGTGAGCCGGACGAAAATGCTCGGACGAAGAATTTTCGGTTTTTGATTTCAAACTTTTGATTTGGGGCCGTGACGGGTCTACAATCCGCCCGCACGGCCCCGTCGCTTTCAAGCCCCGGCGACCGCGAATCCAAAATTCCGTAATCGTAAAATCAAATGGTGGTCGGCAAGACTATCCTCAACTACCGCATCACGGAGAAGCTCGGCGCGGGCGGGCAGGGCACGGTCTACAAAGCCGTTGACGAGCGTCTGGGCCGCACCGTCGTCATCAAAGTCCTCTCGCCCGAACTGACCGCGCGCGAAGTCAACCTCAAGCGCTTCGAGCGCGAGGCGCAGCTCGCCTCGTCCTTAGATCACCCGAACATCTGCACGATCTACGGACTGCACGAGTCCGACGATGGCCTCCACTTCATCGCGATGCAGTACATCGAGGGCAAGAACGTCCGGCAGCTCGTCAACGGTCGCCCGCTCTCGATTGAGAGCGCGCTCTCGATTGCTTATCAAGTCTCGGACGCGCTCACCGCCGCGCACGCCAAAGGCGTCATACACCGCGACATCAAGGCGGGCAACGTGATGGTCACCGCCGCGGGACTCGCGAAGGTCTTGGACTTCGGACTCGCGAAGCTCTTAGACGAGGGCGGGAAGAAGGGCGGCGACGTTCACCTCACGGAGCTTGGCGTCCCTTACGGCACGGCGACCTACGCCGCGCCTGAGCAGGCGACGGGGCAGAAGGTTGACCACCGCGCAGACATCTTCTCGACGGGAGTGCTGCTGTACGAAATGCTCGCGGGCATCTGGCCCTTCAAAGGGCAGACCACCGTCGAGGTTCGCTACGCGGTTCTGCACGACACGCCCGACCCCATCGCGGAGGTTCGCGGCGACAACCCGCCTGAGCGCGTGCAGCGCATGCTCGACCGCGCGCTCGCCAAACGTCCCGAAGATCGTTTCCAGAAGATGTCGGAGCTGCGCGACGAGCTGCGCGCAGCGATGCGCGAGGCCGCGGGGCTTTCGGCTGAGGCGGGCGCAAGCGTCGGCGAAGTCGTCCCCGTCGTCGCGCCGCCGCGGCATCAGCCGGGGACGGGCGGCGGCGTGGGCAAAACCTTCCGGCGCTGGTGGCGAAGCCTTACGGGCGCGGAGACGCAGCCGACCTCGCTCCCGCCGGGGGCTACACAGCCAACGTCCGCGCAGCTCGCAGGCTCGGCGAGCGCGCAAGCGTCTTCAGGCTCTCCGCACTCGCCGCACGTCAGCCAGTTCGAGACGCAGAAGTCAATCGCCATACTCCCCTTCCGCAATCTCGCCAACGACGCGCAGGTGAGCTTCTACGAATTCTCGCTCGCCGACGCGGTCATCACGGAGCTTGCGCGCAACCGCTCGCTCATCGTGCGCCCCTCTTCGATGATCGTGAAGTTTCAGGGCAAGGAGGTTGACCCGCGCGATGTCGGTCGCGATCTGAACGTGAGCGCGGTGCTGTCGGCCAACTTCCTGCGCGCAGGCGACCAGCTCCGCGTCAACGCGCAGCTCATAGACGTGTCTTCGGGCGACATGCTCTGGAGCGACCGCATTGACGCCACAGCCGAAGACATCATCGCCCTACAGGACATGATCGCGCAGCGCATCGCGAAGGGCCTCAACGTCGAACAGCAACCCTCTCAAGTTCCCACGCCCGCGCCCACGACGCGCAACGCCGCCGCCTACGAAGAGTACCTGCGCGGGCGCGACTTCTTCGCAAAGTTCCTCTTCCACACGCTCGACCCCGCCGACAGCGACAAGGCCGTCGAGCATTTCCAGCACGCCATACGCCTCGACCCCACGTTTGCGCTCGCGCACAGCGGCCTCGGCGCGAGCTTCGCCAACCGCGTCCTCAAGGGACTCGGAGGAGGCGAGGACTACGAGCTTGCCGAGAACGCCTTCAGCCGCGCGCTTGAGCTTGACCCAAATCTCATCGAGGCGCGCATCCTGATGGTCTTCATCTATCTTTCGCGCGGCGAAAAGCACAAAGCACGCGCGGAGGTCGCGCGTCTCGCGAAGCAGGCCCCGAACGAGGCCGCCGTCTACTTCGTCAAGGGCGCGATACACCGCCTCGACGGAGAGTACGACCGCGCCCTGCGCGCCTTCGACAAGCTCGGACGCTTAGACCCGGCGGCGCGCGTCGTCGCCAGCTACAACCGCGCGCGCGTCTTCATGTACCAGCACCGCCTTGACGACGCTCTACTTGAGCTTGAGCAGGGCGCGCGCGTCGAGCCGAACCACCCGCTCGTCCGAACGTTTCAGGGCGTCGTGCTTGGCCGTCGCGGTGACACCGCCGAGGCCGTCCGCATCCTTCGCGAAGTCCTCGAAGAGCATCCGGCGATGGACGGCATACGCCCCCTGCTCGCGCAGCAGCTCATCAAGCGCGGCGAGATCGAAGCCGCGCGCGAGCAACTCAACGAGCGCGTGCGCGAGGCCGCGGACGCAGACCACGACATCGCGTACTGGCTCGCCACGACGCACGCGATGCTCGGCGAAGCCGACGCGGCTTTCCACTGGCTCGGTCGCGCGATTGACCTCGGCAACGAGAACCGCAACTGGTTCGAGTCAGACCCCAGTTGGGACACGCTCCGCTCCGACGCGCGCTTCTCGGAGTTGATGCGCCGCATCGAGCTTGAGCAGGAGCGCGGCGCCGACCGCGAGAGGAGCCTGACCGAATCGCCCGACACCGGACGCTCGACGACGAACGCCGAAGCATACGAAGAGTATCTGCGCGGGCGCGACGCGGGCGGTCGCTTCATCTACCACACGCTCGCGCGCGAAGACTCCGACGAGTCAATCAGACATTTCAAGCGCGCCGTCGAGATTGACGAGGGCTTCGCGCTCGCGTGGTGCGCGCTCGGCGGGGCTTACGCCAACCGCGTCATCAAGGGCTTCGGCGGGGCGGAAGATTACGAGCATGCCGAAGGCGCGTTCGAGCGCGCGCTCGCCCTCGACCCGAAGCTTCTTGAGGCGCGTCTGCACACGGTCTTCATCATGCTCGCGCGCGGCGACAAACAGAAGGCGCGCGAGTGGGTCGAGCAGATGCGGCGCGAGTCTCCGAACGACGTGGGCGTGCATTTCGTCTCGGCCACGCTCGCGCGCCTCGACGGGCGCTACGAGGACGCGCTCGAAAGCTTCAACCGCATGATAAAGATCAACCCCGCGGAGCGCGTCGTCGTCAGCTACAACCGCGCGCGCATATTCATGTATCAGGGACGCTTTACGGACGCCGTGGCCGAGCTAGACCTCGGCGCGCAGATGGAGCCGGCGCACCCGCTCATCAAGACCTTCCGCGCCGTCCTCTGCGCGCGGCGCGGCGACGCCGACGAGGCCATACGCATCATAGGCGAAGTCTTCCAGCGTCACCCGCGCATGGACGCCATGCGACCTCTGCTCGCGCAGTTCCTGATTCGCAGGGGCGACGCGCAGGCCGCTCGCGCCGAGTTGAGCGAAGGCGCGCGAGAGGCGGCTGAGGCCGACCACGATGTCGCTTACTGGCTCGCCACCGCCTACGCGATGCTCGGCGAGCGCGACGAAGCTTTCGAGTGGCTCGGTCGCGCGATAAATCTCGGTAACGAGAACAAGCCGTGGTTCGAGTCCGACCCGAACTGGGACGAGTTGCGCGACGACCCGCGCTTCGGCGAACTGATGCGCGGCATCGAAGAATCACAGAGTCAAGCGAGAGAGGCCCGACAGCAATGACACGCGGGGAAAGGGGGAAGAGGGAAAAAGGGAAATGAAACAGGAGCATTAGAACTCGTATACGTTCATCCTTTCGCCCTTTACCCTTTTACTCCTTCCCCCTCTTCCCCTCATCTTTTCTTTTGCGGAGGATGCGCCGTTGAGCACCTTCGTCGTAGGCGACCTTCACGGTCGCCGCGCACAACTGAGTCACCTTCTCTCGATGCTGCCGCGCGAGGCGTCGCGCGACACGCTCGTCTTCTTGGGCGACCTCATTGACCGCGGCGAGGACATACCCGGCACGGTCGCCGACATCCTCGATCTCAAACAAACTGCGACAGGCGGCAACGTCGTCGTCCTGCGTGGCAACCACGAGCAGATGCTTCTGGACTTCTTAGACGAGGGCGCTTGGCTCTGGCTGCACCCCGCGGTCGGGAGCGGCGAGACGTTCAGGCAGTACACGGGCGGCGAGCTTACGAAAGAGCTGCGCTCTTGGTGGGAGGAGGCGCAGCGGCGCGTGCGCGACTCCATACCGCCTGAGCATCTTGAGTTCTTCCGCTCGCTCCCGCTCTTTTACGAGGACGATCACGCCTTCTACGTACACGCCGGACTCGACGGCGAGAAGCACCCGCGCGAGACGGACGCGCGACACCTTCTCTGGTCGCGCAACCCCGATTTCTACAAGCACTACTACGGCAAGCCCTGCGTCTTCGGCCACACGCCGACGCCCTTGCTGCCCCTGCTCGGTCGCCTCGGTCGCCACGGCATCTACGTCTCGCACAGCGCCATCGGAATTGACACCGGCTACGACCACGTCTCGCCGCTCACGTGCCTGCAACTCCCCGAATTCAACCTCTACCAGACCTTCGCCGACGGCCACACCGCGAACTTCCACATGACCAGCTTCATCCCCGAACCCTTCCGCACCTTCCAGCGCAACGGCGCGAAGCATTAAGGCAGTCGCGCGTACACGGGTACAGTACCGCGAGCGGTAGCAAGCGGGTTCACTCCATAAACAGGCTGCGCGAGATTAGTCGAAGGGGAATTAACATGGATGGACAGGATGAACAGGATTAGAAGATAAATCTTTTATCCTGCTCATCCTGTCCATCCATGTT
>DASQLL010000069.1:0-9907 GCA_035630035.1 Pyrinomonadaceae bacterium
AGAAGGGCGTTTTATCAACGCTCTCGGCGAAACAGTGCGCGTTGGGCGGCGAAAAATACATGGTGAATGGTAAATGGTAAATAGTGAATGGAAGAGCTGCCTTTCCACCATTCACCATTTACCATTTACCATTCACTAGAAACCCTTCTTCCTAAGCACGTCGAGCAGCTTCTTGAGGCAGCGCGCGCGGGTCGGCCCGATGCTTCCTTCGGATGTGCCGAGCGCGGCGGCGATCTCCGAGTAGGGCGGAGGCTCGGCCCTGTAGAAGAGCATCTGCAAGAGCTTCCGGCAACGCTCGTCCATCTCGCCTAGCGCGGCGCGGACGGTATGCTGCTCTTCGAGTTTTGCGAGCGCCTCGTCGGGCAGCACGCGCTCGTCGGCGAGGTCGTACATCTCGCTCTGCTCGTCATTCTCGTCGGTCGCGAAGTGGCGCATGGCCTTTGCGCGACCGATGGCACGCCAGGTCTTTCGCTTCGCCGTCGTGACGAGCCACGCCTGAAGTCGAGAGGGCTGCTCGATTGACTCGATGCTTTCGAGCAGCGCCGTGAAGACCTCCTGAAAGATTTCGGAGGCGGCGTCCTCGTCGAGACCTGCGCGACGCGGGACAGCGTAGACGAGCCGCTGGTAGCGATGCACGAGCGCCTCCCACGCGCCCTCTTCGCCGCGACGACACGAGGCCAAGAGCTGCTCGTCCGTTTGGGTCAACGCGTCTTGTAAAGGCACGCGCCCAAGCATAGTTCAAGAAGGGGCGAAAGGCGAAGGACGAAGGCGTAGCGAAGCGAAAGTCGTTGTAGATGTCCGCGGGTCTCGGTGCCGCCTTTGTTATAATCGCGCCGCCGTAGCTTTAAGGAGCGCAAGGGAGATTGATGATAAAAGTAATACTGACTCTCGTCTCACTGATTGTAATCACGAGCGCGACTGCGCCGTGCGCCGCGCAGGGTCAGGGACAGAAGAAGGCCGTGCAGCCAGCCGCGACGAAGACCGACACACGCACGGCGACCGAGCAGTTGAATCTGAGCGAGGCCGAGGAGAGACTCGTGCGCGGCTCAAAAGACGCGGTCGTCGCCGCGGGCATTTCGGAGGCCTACTTCGACGAGCATTTCACGCTCTTCAGAGTCTTCAACTCGCCGGGCGACCGCCGCGTCGTCTGGCGTTTCCGCGTAGGCGGCCACGAGGCTTTAGTCAGCGACACCGTCGGTTTCTACACCGGAGCGAATGGCGCGCGCGTTGACACGCATTCAATCGCGTCCGCGCTTTCGTCGGCGCACGACATCACGCGCACAATCACGCGCCGACGCGCCGAGCGCATCATGCGCTCCTGCATCGGCCCTTTCAATGGCGGCGCGGTCGTCTACCACGCGACCGGCGTGCCCGGACGCGCCTCGCTCGTCTTCACGGCCACGTCCGTCCCACGCCGCAAGAGCCGCGCGGAGCTTGCGCGCGAAAAGCGCGAGAGGGAGAAACGCGCAGAGCGTGAAAGGGAAGAGCGCGAGCGCGCGGCGAAGCAACGTGGACAGACCGCCCCGCCGCAACTCGACGTGCTTGAAGAAGAGGACGAGGGAGGCGGCCCGCCCATCTTCATCGGCGCGGTTGACCTCGAAACCGGTCGCTGCACGAAGGGCCGTGCCCAAGCAGGCCCGCCCCGACCGGAGAAATAAATTCGACGCGGAAACGCGACCGTAAGGGAGCGTGTCCACGCGCCATGCGTTCGACACGCTCCCTTACGGTCGCGTTTCCGTATTGAGTGTTAATCCGTCAGAACTGCCGTGGGAGCGTGCCGCCGACGGTGTAGAGCGTGACGGAGCTTGAGAGGCCGAGGCCTGAAAGTCGTCCGGCCATTAGCACGAGCGTCTCGCCCTGCTGCACGAGGCCCGCCTTCAAGAGCGTCTCCTCGCAGATTTTCAACATCTCTTCCGTGTTGTTACAGGGCGGATACACGAACGTCTCGACGCCCCAGACGAGCGACAACTCGCTATGCACGCTCGCATCGGGCGTGAGCGCTATGATGCGCTGTGCGGGCCGAAGGGTCGAGAGCCGGTGCGCCATCAACCCCGAAGCGGTTATGACGGCGATTGTGCGCGCGGTTATCTCTTCGGCGGCGAAGGCCGCGGCCTCGCACAGTGCGCGACTCACACGCCCCGATTGCTGGCCGGCCAGCCGCGTGATGTCGTGCGTGGAGGTCGGCTTGCCCGTCTCCGCGGACTCGATGATGCGCGCCATCGTCGCCACGGCGAGGACGGGGTACTGCCCCGTCGCCGTCTCCGCCGAGAGCATCACCGCGTCGCTGCCGTCCCACACGGCGTTTGCAACGTCGGACGCCTCGGCGCGCGTAGGTCGCGGCTCGTTTATCATGGACTGGAGCATCTGCGTCGCCGTGATGACGACTCTGCCTCTCTTGTTCGCAGCCTCGATGATGCGCTTCTGATAGACGGGCACAAGCTCGACGCTCGTCTCAACGCCCAGATCGCCGCGCGCGACCATCACGCCGTCCGCTTCCTCTATGATCGCTTCGAGGTTGTCAATCGCCTCGGCCATCTCGATCTTCGCGACCAGAGGCTGCCGGCCCCCTGCCGCCTTGATTAGCGACTTGGCCTCCGCGCAGTCCTCCGCGCGGCGCACGAACGAGAGCGCGATATAGTCCGCGCCCTCGCGCACGGCCCAAGCCAGATCGCGCCTGTCCTTCTCCGTGAGCGAAGGTATGGGGAGCGAGACGCCCGGCAGGTTGATGCCTTTGCGCTCGGAGAGCGTGCCGCCGTTGACGACGCGCGTCACAACGTCCGTCTCGTTCGTGCTCTCGACCGCAAGCTCAATCGCGCCGTCGTCGAGCAGGATGCGCGTGCCCGGTTTTACGTCGTGCGCGAGGCCCGCGTAGTTCGTCGAGACTTCGCGCGCGTCGCCGACGACCGAGCGCGTCGTGAGCGTGAAGGTCGCGTTCTCGTCGAGCTGTACGGACTGGCCGCCCTTGAGCATTCCCGTTCTTATCTTCGGCCCCGAAAGGTCTACAAGCACCGAGAGCGGTCGCCCAAGACGTTCGGCTGCGGCGCGCGCGCGCCGGATGGTCTCGGCATGCTCCTCCTGCTGGCCGTGCGACATGTTGATGCGGACGGCGTTCGCGCCAGCCGAAAGCAGCGCTTCAAGGACGGCTGGCTCGCGCGACGCCGGGCCGAGCGTGGCAAGTATCTTTGCTCTTCTCACGTTCCTAAACCCCTCTGAAAATTTTCGCGGAATGATTCTTCCGTTGTAATACTCCGCAGATAAATAGTCAACGCAGAAGTCAGAACGCTGAACGATGAACTGATAGGCTTTTGTCTTTCATTCATCGTTCATCGTTCTGACTTCTGACTTTCCGTTCAGTCTGCCTTTTCCGAGAGCGCGTTCGAGACGGCCCTGTCGAGTTCGATTGCGGCGTCTCCGTCATAGCCGACGATGTGGAGGACGATTTTGCCCTGACGGTTGAGGACGAAGGTCTGCGGAATGTTGCGGTCGTCCGCGAGGAAGAGGCGCACGGTCTCGTCGTCGGGTTCCGCGAGCTGGTACTGAATGCCGTACTGCTCGGCGAAGTCGGGAACCTTCGGGCGGTCTTCCGCGCCGCCGACGTTGAGGCCGATGACCTTGAAGCCCTGCGGGCCGAACTGCTGCTGTAAGCGAACGAGGTGCGGAATCTCTTCGCGGCACGGAGGGCAGTAGGTCGCCCAGAAGTCGAGTATGACGACCTGCCCGCGGAAATCTTCGAGCGAGGCGCGGCGACCGTCCGGCAGCGTCCACGCGCCGCGCGGCGTGGCGGCATTGGTCTCGTGCGCCGTCTCGATTGGCGGCATCGGCAGATTGGTGCGCGGCGGTTTAGCTCCCGCAGGCGTGTCCGAAGCCGCGACCGCCTTCTTCTTCGACGCGCCGTCAAGCTCGCACGCGCTCATCGAAAACGTGAGCAGTGCGGCGAGCGCAATCTTAGGGAAGCAGTGCGCGCGTCGGCTTTCGTTAACTTTAAGGCGCATGGCTGGGCAGACTCCTTCAGTCGAGAGCGCGGGTATTCTACACGGCGGCGCGCGCGGCGGGCACGTCGCAACTACTTAGTGTTGCGGCAGTCGGTCTGCGTCTTCTCTTGTAGAAGGAGAGCTTTGGTCGGACTCTTCGAGCGGGGGGGCGACCTCTTCGGCGGGCACGGCGTACTCTTCGTTTGCCCACGCGCCGAAATCAAGCAGCTTGCAGCGTTCCGAGCAGAAGGGGCGGTGCGGGTTGTCTTCCCACAGGCTCGGGCGGTGACAGGAAGGGCACTTCATAAAGCCGGTAAATGGTAAATGGTGAATAGTAAATCGTAAGCGGATGAGAGCAGTTTCCATTCACCATTTACCATTCGCTATTTACCGTCACTCACGCCGTCGCTGCCGACGCGGGAGTCTTAATCAGGATTTTGCGGTCAACGAAATCAATGATACCGGCGCGGCGCATCGCGTTCAAGCGCACCGTCACGCTCTCGCGTGTCGAGCCGACGATTGAGGCGATCTCGCGGTGCGGCAGCGACAAATCTATCAGCACGCCTTCCGGCCCGGCCTGCCCGTAACGCTCGGAAAGATCGGCCAAAAGTTTGTCGAGACGCGCAGGGATCGCGTCGAGCGCGAAATCAACGACGCGGCGCTCGGCGCGGGCAAGCCGTTGACCAACCATGCGGAAGGTGTAATCATAAAGCTCGCGGCTCGCAGCCATCCCCTCCCTGTAAACCCCCGCAGGAATTTGCAGCAGGCGCGCGTTCTCGTATGCGATGGCGCACTTCTCGCGCACCCCCGCCGAGTAGAGCGACGATTCGCCGAAGAGCGCGCCCGCCCCGACGATGTCTATGACGGCCTCGCGGCCCGTCACGTCGTCTATCGAACAGATTTTGACCCGGCCACGCGCGATGAGGTAGAGCGAGTCGGCCACGTCTCCCCTGCGGTAGATGAAACGTCGGCGGCGGAAGTCAATCGCCGAGGATGAGTAAGCAAGGAGCAACAGAGTGTCTTCGCCGAGGCTGGGGCCGATCTCGGACTGGCGTATAATCTCTGTGCGGTCGAATGTCGTCAGGCTGCTGACACGGCGGTGTAACATGATGGAGGAATCCTCGTGCTTTCCGAGCATGGGAATTTTCAAGGGCGCGTGCGCGCTTTCACGCGGCAATGACCGGAAGAGGGCTGCGGCGAGCCACGAAAACTTTCTTAACCGGAAAAGGGAATTTAAGCGAGCGTGGAAACCGCTAATGTACGAGGCGACCTAAAACTTAACCTTTGTTCGATGAGGAAAAGTTAACCGCTGAACGAGCGCGTAACCGTCCCTTGAATTAACCGGCACAATAGCACGAAGGGCGATGGGGCGCAAGACCTGATTTTCTGCAAATGATATGACAAGTAAATTCAGCGTCCTCGTCGTTGACGACGAGCCTGACAAGCGGGGGCTGCTCGTCTTCGCGCTGGAGAACGAGGGCTATCTCGTTCACACAGCCGAGGACGGGCAGGCCGGGCTTGCCGCCGTCGAGGAGCGTCAGCCCGACCTCATCATCACCGACGTGATGATGCCGCGCATGGACGGCTACGAGATGGTCAGGCGCGTGCGCTCGAACCCGCAGACCAAGTTCATCCCCGTCATCATCCAGACCGCCGCGCGCATACACGAGCAGGACGTAAGGCTCGGCTCGGAGGTCGGCGCGCTCGGCTATTTCACAGACCCGACCGACCTCGATCTGCTTCGAGCGCGCGCGCGCACGCTCCTCGAATTCAAACAGTACCTCGACTCGTGTCAGGAGGCCGCGTTCACGGATCACCTGACGGGACTCGCCAACCGGCGACGCTTCGAGCGGCAACTTGAGCGCGAGGTGGCGCGCACGCAGCGTTACGGCCATCCGTTCTGCCTTCTGCTCGTTGACGTAGACAACTTCAAGGACGTTAACGACACGCAAGGGCATGAGACGGGCGACGAGGCGCTGCGTCTGGTCGGCAACGCCATACAGGCCGGGACGCGCGGCATAGACACGGGCGCGCGCATCGGCGGCGACGAGTTCGCGGTGATACTGCCGGAGACGAATCACGCGCGCGGCATCGAAGTCGCGGAGCGTTTGTGCGCGGCGATTCGCGCGCTCGAAATTCCGTCGGTCGGACATATCACGGCCAGCATCGGCATCGCAGAGCTGCCATCCTGCGCGGACGGCGGCGACAACCTCAAGTCGGTAGCCGACGCCGCGCTCTACGATGCCAAGCACAACGGGCGCGATCAGGTTCGCCCCGCCCCCGCGGCAGCCGAGCCGAACCGGACGCCCGTGTTGGGCGTATCTTAAAGGCAGAGGCTAGAGGTTAGAGGTTAGAGGCTGGTTAAAGACTTGTCCTCACTGGCCTCTAACCTCTAACCTCTAGCCTCTATTCCGAAGGAATCCATTATGGCTGATTACCGAGACAAGCTTGACGAGTGGCGCGACGCGGCGCGGCGCAAGGCGCGCGAGTTGGACGAGAAGTACAACATACGCGAGCGCGTCGAAGAGAGCGCGCGCGTGGCGGGCGACGCGGCTCGCAAAGGGGCGGACGCGGTCAAGACCGGCGCGGATCGCGCGCGCGCCGAGGCCGAGCGGCTGGGCGACGACTTCGACTTGGGCGAGCACGCGCAGGACGTTCGCGAACGCGCGCACGACGCACGCGAGCATGCGGGGCACGCCGCCGAGGAAGCCGCGCGCGTGGCGCGCGAGGTCGGCGGGCGCATGCGCGACGTGGGGCAGAAGGCCGAGCGTGCGGCAGGAGAAGTTTTGGGTGGCGCGAAGAAGTATTACAAGAACGCCGCGCGAGTCGCGGACGTAAGCGCGCGCGCGACGCGTCTGACGGGCGCTTCCACGGTCGGACTCTATCGCGCATACGACTGGGCGCGGCAGAACCCTAAGCAGGCCATCGCCGTCACGCTCTCGCTCGCCGCGGGCGTACGCATCGGCGCGGCCTTCCCCGGCCTCGACGGCGTTCTTTTGGGCGCGCACCCGCACTGGCTCACGCACTCCGCGCTGCCCGTCTGGGCCATGCGCCGGCTCGGCAAAAAGTTTGACAGTTATCTGAGCGAGCGCGAACAGCTCATCAGGGACGGAGAGCTAAGCGAGGCCGACCGCAAGCGCGTCGAGTTCGAGCGCAAGATGGTTCGATACGTCGGCGCACCAATGCTGGGCGCGTTCAGTTGCGCGGCGGGCATGGCTATGTGGGCGCAGATTCTACAGCCCGGCCCGATAGTCGGTGCGCCGATTAGCTGGCTCCTCGGCGGCAATCCCGTGCTCGACGGCATCTGGCTGTTCGCCAACGGCGTCATCTGCTTCCATCAGGGCTACAAGTTCTTTATGATCGCGCTCAAGGATCAAGAGGACGCGGCGCGCATCGTGCGCGAGTTGAAGGGACTGTTGCCGGCGGCTGCGTCCGCGTGAGTTTTTACAAACGGTTTACAAAGAAAGCGAACCCGCGCGGCGTCTTCGGCGTCTTTGCTTTCAGCGCCCCGAAAATTTCGTTTCCGATGTCAGCATAAAAAAGTCTGCGGAAGGAGCTTTGAAAAAGATGCGTCGCATTCTTGTTCACATTGCCGTCGCCCTCGTCGCTTTCACAATCGGCGTGACCACCGCGTCAATCTTGGGCGGCCTCTTCGGCGCACGGGCGAATCGCCACTATGAGCGTTCGGTACACGTCGCGCCGCCGATGCCTGCCGAGTATCCCAGTTGTCCCTCCAAGCGTTTCAAGGCCGTGCCCGTCCCGCCTGTCGCGCCTGTCGCCCCGATTCCTCCGGTCGCGCCGAAGGCATCGAAAGAGACGCGCATACGCATACGCCGCCCCGATGGCACGGTTCGCGTTATCGAGTTGCAGACCGAGGAGAGCGCGGAGCGGAAGTTTTAGAAGTTTTGTGGCCTCAAATGCGAGCCGCGTAGCGGCGGAAGAACGGTAGCCCACGGCGTCAGCCGTGGGAACATGCGGCAATAAAAGTCGTCGAAGCCCCGTAGGGGCGAAAGAAATTTCGAGCCTGAGAATCATCGTGGCTCGAAATTTCTTTCGCCCCTACGGGGCTTCTTGTTTATCTGCTTGATGTTTTCCCACGGCTCGCGCCGTGGGCTACTGTTCTTCCGCCGCTTACAGCGGCTCGCTCACTTGATGCTCAGCGGGAAGGGCGTGAACGAGAGAATGAAGACTATCAGCGTGGCGAGCGCGACCAGCTTGCGCGTCGTGCCGAGCGGGTCGCTTTCGTCGCCGGCTTCCGGGTGGCGAACGCGGAGCATGATGAAGAGCAGCACTGCGTAGAGGAAGCCGCTTGGCACGCCGTGCCAAAGCCAGCCGAGCGGCGCGATCACGATCATCGCGAGAAACGCGAGCCGACCCACGTGCTTGTGAGCGCGCTTGCCGAACACTGCGTAGACCGCGTGCCCGCCGTCGAGCTGTCCGACGGGCAGAAGGTTCAAACTCGTGACGAGCAGGCCGAACCAAGCGGCGAAGTAGAACGGGTTTGCCGCGATGCCCGGAAGGTCTTGTACGCCCAGCGGCCCGGCCAGAAGTTGCAGCAACAGCGGGTCGTTGAAGAAGAGAACCGTTGCGTCGGACGGAATGGGCGGCGCGGGGCTGGCCGTCAACAGTCCGATGAAGGCGACGGGCAACAACATCAAAAACCCCGCGAGCGGCCCTGCCACGCCGATGTCGAAGAGCGCGCGGCGCGAAGGAATCGGCGACTTGATCTTGATGAACGCGCCGAGCGTGCCCGCCATGAAGGGCGGCGGCATCGGAATGAAGAACGGCAGCGTCGCGTCAACGCCGTACAGGCGGCACGCGACGTAGTGGCCCGACTCGTGCGCCAGCAGGATAGAGAGCAGCGCGGCGGCGAACTTCAATCCGTCAACGATGAACGACGGATGCGCCAGAACGTAAGAGCCGACCGCGGCCAATCCCAGCACGTAATACTTCGGAACGTAGAGCAGGTAGTCGAGCGTCGAGACGGGCGCGGCGATGCTCGGCTCTAAGTCGCCGAACGGCAGGGTGAGGCTCATGCCCGCCCAAGTCATCGTCAAAGCCGTGAGCAGAAACAGCGCGGCGTGTCGCGCCCACTCGCGCGTGGTCGGGCGCGCTGCTCTGCGCGGAAGCTCGGCGGCTCGCGTGACGAAGGTTGGGATGCTCTGGATTGATTCAGACATAAAGGTAAAGCCGTGAATCGTGAATCGTAAATCGTGACAAGAAAAACCCGCCTTCTCTTGTGACGATTTACGATTCACGATTCACGGCTTTTAGAATCCTGTGTCGGGCGGGCGCGTTTGCGCGTCGTCGTCGCCGGTCGCGGTTGAGGCGTCGCCGGACGGGGCTTCGGTGTCGTGGATGTCGTCGTGGACGTGCTCGCCGTCGAAGCCGTGCGCCTGTAGCTCCTTGCCGGGCTTGAAGCGTATGGTCTTGCCGGATGGGATGGCGACCTCTTCGCCCGTGCGCGGGTTGCGCCCGACGCCGCGCTTACGCGGCTTGACGACGAAGACGCCGAAGCCTCGAAGCTCGATGCGCTCGCCGCGCGCGAGCGCCTCTTTCATCGAGTGAAAGAGCGCGTCAACGGCCTGCTCGGCCTTCATCTTCGGCACGCCCGTGCGATCCGCCACGCGGTTCACGATGTCGAGTTTAATCACGCTTGGTTTGCCTCCGTTCGCGCCCGTCGGACGGACGGGAAATGGTCTGTAAAGTATGGATGCCGCTTGATAAATGATAATAGAGACGCGCCGCGAACGCTGTCAAGCAAACACCCGAAGCGCGCCAGCGCGCCCTCGCGTTGACAAAGCGCGCGGCGCGCGGCTAACCTCGAAATACGTGATATTCGAGCAATGAGAAACAAACGCGAAGAGTAACGAAGAAGGCTATGTTCAAGCGTAAGGAGGGGCGTGCGCCCCAGTTCGGCGACATCGGCATCGAGG
>DASQLL010000070.1:0-8819 GCA_035630035.1 Pyrinomonadaceae bacterium
GCCTTCATAAAACTCGTGCTGGAAGAGATGCCCGACTACAACGTCACGAACTTCGACGCCTTGACCTACGCCGGCAATCCCGACAACCTCGAAGGCCTCGACGCGAGCCGCCACCGATTCGTGCGCGGCGACATCTGCGAGCGCGACGCGGTGCAGGCCACGCTCGAAGAAGGCACGGACGCCATCGTCAACTTCGCAGCCGAGTCGCACGTTGACCGCAGCATCCACTCGGCGCACGAGTTCATCAACACGAACGTCCTCGGCACGCAGGTTCTCTTGGACGCGGCGCGGGCGCGCGGCGTGAAAAGGTTTTTGCATGTGTCCACCGATGAAGTGATGGGCAGCTTGCCTGATCGCGACGACGCATACTTTACGGAGGACTCGCCGTTCGAGCCGAACAGTCCATACTCGGCGTCGAAGGCCGCCGCCGAACATCTCGTGCGCGCCGCCGGTCACACGCACGGGCTTGACTGCGTCACGACGCGCTGCGGCAACAACTACGGCCCGCGACAGTTCCCCGAAAAGTTTCTGCCGCTCATGCTCTCGAACGCGTTGCGCGACGAGCCTATACCGCTCTACGGCGACGGGCGCTACGTGCGCGACTGGATTCACGTCGAAGACCACTGCCGCGCAATCCTCGCCGTGCTTGAGCGCGGTCGCACAGGCGAGGTCTACAACGTCGGCGCGCGCAACGAGCGACGCAACATAGAGGTGGCCGAATCCGTCTTGGACGCGCTCGGAAAACCGCGCTCGCTCATCAAGTTCGTCAAAGACCGGCCCGGCCACGACCGCCGCTACGCGATTGACCCCGCGAAGATCGAGACCGAGTTGGGCTGGCGTCCGCGCGAGACTTGGGAGAGCGGCCTACAGAAGACGATCCTCTGGTACAAAGAGAACGCCGCATGGGTTGAGCGCGCGCGCAGCGGCGCGTACCGCGAGTATTACGAGAAACAGTACGGAACAATTTAAGTCTGGAGTCTGGAGTCTGGAGTCTGGAGTCAAAACAAGACGGGCGAGGCGTTTTGTCTTTGACTCCAGACTCCAGACTCCAGACTCCAGACTCTCGGCTTAAATTATGAGAGTCTTAATCACAGGCGCGCGCGGCATGGTCGGGCGCGTCCTCGCCGGACACTGCGAGGCGCGGGGCGACGAAGTTTTCGCGCACGACCGAGAGAGTCTGGACATCATGGACGAGCGCGTCGTTCGCGAGACGTTTGCGCGCGCGCGTCCCGACGCGGTAATCAACTGCGCGGCGTGGACGGACGTGGACGGCTGTGAGCTTGACCCGCAGCGCGCCTTCCTCGTCAACTCGCAGGGCGTCGAGATACTCGCCACGGCGAGCAGGCTCGCGGGCGCGTCCTTCGTCACCGTCTCGACCGACTACGTCTTCGACGGCAGGAGGCCCGAAGGCTTCTACACGCAGCGCGACGACCCGCACCCTTTGAGCGCATACGGCGCGGCCAAGCTCGAAGGCGAGCGGCGCGCGCAGACGGCTTCGGCGCGCACATCGGTCGTGCGCACGGGTTGGATTTTCGGGCCGGGGGGCAAAAACTTTCTGGCGACGGCCATCGAGCGCGCACGACGCGGCGACCCGATGAAAGCCATCGCGGACTCATACGGCACGCCGACCTACGCGCAAGACCTCGCGGCGCGTCTGCGCGAGTTGGCCGCGCTAGACCTGCCCGGCATCTACCACGTCGTCAACTCCGGCGAGGGCACGAGCTACGAGGGATTCGCGCGCGCCGCGGCGGAGGTCGCGGGCGCGACAGAAGTCAGGATAGAGAGCATCTCGATGGACTCGCTCAAACGCCTCGCCCCGCGCCCGCGCAATTCGCGCATGCGCTGCCTTCTGTCCGAAGCGATAGGGCTAACTCCTCTGCGCGACTGGCGCGACGCGCTCAAAGAGTTCGCGACTAAAAGCTGAAAGACGAGCAGGAGGCAGGAGGCAGGAGCAGGAAGCACACAAGAAAGCTCGGATGTGAAATTTGAGATTTCAAATCGAAATCTCTTGACCTGCCTCCTGCCTCCTGCCGTCTGCCGTCTGCCTCCTGCCTCCTGTATTTGCCTCGCCGCCCGTCTCTGTTATTATTACGCCGCTCGAAAGTCCCGCTTTGTAAGGGTTTTTGTTACTCCGCGTCAGAAGAAGAAGTGAAGATTTATGATGCAAGATAATCGCTTGTTGCCATTGCCCTCGTCCCCTGAATCGCTCGACCGTCCGCTGCGCGAACTGACGCAGCCCGCGCCCGTCGCTTCGGGCGGCGCGGCCTCCGAGCCTGCACACCTGCGCGAGTACGTGGCCGTCGTGCTCAAACGCAAGTGGCTCATTCTCAGTTTGATGGTCGTCATCACAAGCCTCGTCGCCATACAGATGTATCGCCTGCCCTCGACTTACGAGGCTTGGACGCAGATTCAGATCGAGCAGAAGTCTAAGAACGTCCTCTCGACGGGGCGCGGCGGCGACCTCATCATCAGAAGCAACGACCCGAACTACTGGAACACGCAGCTCAAGAAGCTCAACACGCAGAAGCTTGCGCGTCAGGTCATCATGCGGCTCGACCTCCAGAACAATCCGGCCTTCCTCGGCGCGGGCCGCGGCACCGGCATAATCGTCGGGCTGCGCCGCATCATCTCGCGCGAGAAGGCCCCGCCCACGCCGCAGCAGGCCGCGGGCAGTCTCCCCGTCCTCGACGACGCCGAGCTGAACGCAGAACAGTTGACGCCCGAACAGGCGCGCAAGCTTGAGCCTTTCGAGGACTCGCTTCGCGAGAACCTGACGATTGAGCCTGTTGATCGCACCAACCTCGTCTTCATACGCTTCCGCCACACAGACCCGCAGGTAGCCGCCAAGGTCGCCAACACGATAGCAATCGTCTTCCGCGACAACGACATTCGCGAAGAGACCTCCGGCTCAGAGCGCGCCAACGATCTGCTCGCCAAGCAGATCATCGAGCTTCAGACGAAGATTCAAGAAGACGAGGCCGCGCGCCTCGCCTACATGACGAGCAAAGGCATACCGCTGGGCGCCAAGCCGGGGCAAGACCTGAACGCCCTGCGCCTCAGCACCTACAGCTCGCAGTTGCAGCAGGCGGAAGCCGACCGCAAGGACGCCGAGTCGTCCTACAAGGCGGCGACCGAGACGCGCGACCGAGATGGCCTCTGGTCAATCCCGCAGGTGCAGAGCGATAAGACCGTCCAACGTCTGCGCGAGAAGATCAGCGAATTGAAGGAGCAGCGCGCCGGCCTTCTCGTCAACTACACGGAGGACTGGCCCGCGGTCAAGAAGATTGACGAGCAGCTCAAGCGGCTCGAAGCCGAGTTGGAGGAGACGCCGAAAGAGATCGTCGCCGGCATGAAGACGAAGTTCGAGGCCGCCAAGAAGAAGGAGGCCGAGTTGCGCTCCTCCTATGCCAGCGAGCACGGCAAAGCCAACGTGCAGAGCGTGGCGGAGATGGGCCTGAGCGACTGGAACCAGCGCATCGAGACGAACAAGCAGCTCTACCAAACATACCTACAGCGACAGAGGGAGTTGAATGTCACGGCGGGCGAGCGCTCCACCGGCAACGTCTCGACCGTCGAAGAGGCGCGCGTGCCGGTCGAGCCTATCGGCCCGCCGCGCGTACGCAACATCATCATCGCGTTTCTGCTCTCTCTCGCGGTCGGCATCGGCCTCGCCTTCCTGCTCGACTACCTCGACGACACGCTCAAGTCGGTCGAGGACGTTGACCGTCACCTGCATCTGCCGACGCTCGCGCTCATCCCCGCGCCGCGCGAGGCGAGGCGACTGCTCTCGCGTCACGCGCCCGAACCCGAACCCGGCACCAACACCGCGCTCGCGCTCATACAGGACGTGCGCTCGCCCGTGGCCGAGGCCTACCGGCACCTTCGGACTTCGCTCCTGCTCTCTTCGGCGGGCCAGCCGCCCAAGACCGTGCTGGTTACTTCGAGCCAGCCCTCCGAAGGCAAGACCACCACGGTCGTCAACATCGCCACGATGCTCGCGCAGACGGGCGCGGACGTGCTTGTGCTCGACTGCGACCTACGCCGCCCGCGCGTCCACGCGCACTTCGGCCTTCCGAACGCGCGCGGCGTTACGAACTACCTTTCGGGCGACGCCACCGTGAGCGATCTCGTGCAGACTTACGGCCCGCTTCAGAACCTCAAAGTCATCACCTCCGGCCCCGTCCCGCCCAACGCGGCGGAGCTTTTAGGCTCGGACGAGATGCGAAAGCTTCTCTACGTGCTTGCGGAGAACTTCACGCACATCATCATTGACTCGCCGCCGGCCATCTCGTTCACGGACGCCTCGATCCTCTCTACGATGGTTGACGGCGTGATGCTCGTCGTCCACGGCGGACGCTCGTCGCGCACGGTCGTGCGCCGCGCCAAGCAGCAGTTGCAGGACGTGGGCGCGCACCTGTTCGGCATCGTGCTGAACAACGTGAAGCTCGAAGGGTCTGACTACTACTACTACTCCGGCTACTACTCCGGCTACTACTCGGCGGACGAGGAAGGTGCGCCCGAAGGGGCCGAAGCCGCGGGCGCGGGTGATGGTCGCGGTGCGAGCTGATGGCGGGCGAGTTCTGCACCATCGCGCCGGACGTTGTGCTGGGGCGCGACGTTAAAATCTACAACTTCGTCAACCTCTACGGCTGCACGATTGGCGACGAGACGCGCATCGGCACCTTCGTCGAAATCCAGAAGGGCGCACGCGTCGGCGCGCGCTGCAAAATTTCCAGCCACACATTCATCTGCGAGGGCGTCGAGATTGGAGACGAGGTCTTCGTCGGCCACGGCGTCATGTTCATCAACGACCGCTACCCACGCGCCACGCGCTCGGACGGCACGCCGCAGACCGAAGACGACTGGACGCTTGAACGCACAATCGTCCGCCGCGGCGCGAGCATCGGCAGCAACGCGACGATTTTAGGCGGCATAGTCATCGGCGCTCGCGCAATCGTGGGTGCAGGCTCAGTCGTTACGCATGACATTCCGCCGGGCGCGGTCGTCGCCGGCAATCCCGCGCGAATAATCAAAGCAGTGACGAGCGACACGTGACGAGCAAGGTTAGCCGCCGAAGGCGGCGATAGAACAGTAGCCCACGGCGTGAGCCGTGGGTACAAAGCAGAGCGGAAAATAAGAAGCCCCGTAGGGGCGAAAGAGATTAACGACGCCGGGCACACATGCACGGATTTCTTCCGCCCCTACGGGGCTAAGAATGTTTTATCATCGCCTATCCCCACGGCTGACGCCGTGGGCTACTGTTCTTCCGCCGCCTTCGGCGGCTACTTCGTTAACGCCTTTATGACTGTTCCTTTCGTTGATCTTCAAGCCCAATACCGCTCAATCAAACCCGAGATTGACGCGGCTATCCAGCGCGTCTTAGACACGTCGGCTTTCATCCTCGGACGCGAGGTCGAGGCGTTCGAGCGCGAGTTCGCCGAGTACGTCGGCGCGGAGCATTGCGTCGGCGTCTCGAACGGCACGGCGGCGATTCAGCTCGCGCTGACGGCGTGCGGCGTCGGCGCGGGCGACGAGGTCATCGTCCCCGCCAACACCTTCTTCGCTTCAGCCGAGGCCGTCTCGACCGCGAACGCTTCGCCAGTCTTCGTTGATTGCGACCCCATCTCCTCGACGATTGACGTTAATAAAATCGAGGCCGCCATCACAGATAGCACCCGCGCGATTCTGCCCGTGCATCTCTACGGCCAGCCGGCAGACCTCGATCCGGTTTTTGAGATAGCAGCCCGTCATAATCTCGTCGTCGTCGAGGACGCGGCGCAGGCGCACGGCGCGCTCTACAAAGGTCGCCGCACGGGGCCGCTCGGTCGCGCCGGGTGCTTCAGTTTTTATCCGGGCAAAAATTTGGGCGCGTTCGGCGAGGGCGGCGCGGTCGTGACGAACGACGCGGAGGTAGCGCGCCGTTTGAGGATGCTTCGCGACCACGGCTCGGAGCGCAAATATCATCACGAGATCATCGGCTACAACTTCCGTCTCGAAGGCATTCAGGGCGCTGTGCTGTCTGTGAAGCTCAAGCACCTCGACCGCTGGAACGAGCTTCGGCGCGCTCACGCCGCGCGCTACCGCGCGCTGCTCGCCCCGCTCGAAGCGTCGAGCGCGCTCGCGCTCCCACGCGAGATGCCATACGCCGAGCATGTCTATCATCTCTTCGTCGTGCAGACGGGCGAGCGCGATGCGCTGCAAAAACACTTGGGCGATGCGGGCGTGCAGACCGGCATACATTATCCCGTGCCCGTCCACCTGCAACCCGCATACGCCGCGCTCGGGCATAGAGAGGGCGACTTCCCCGAGTCCGAACGACAGGCGCGCAGCGTCCTCTCGCTCCCGATGTTCGCGGAGTTGACCGAAGAGCAGATCGCGCGCGTCGCGGAAGCGACAAGGCAGTTCACAGTCGTCAGCCGGCTCTCGGCTTCAATCTGAACGCGACTTGCTTTATTGTTCCGGCTGAGAGCTAACAGCTAACGGCTAACAGCTAAAAATGAGCATCACCGTCGGTGTCATCGGCTGCGGCTACTGGGGGCCGAATCTGATACGCAACTTCGCGGAGAACGAAGCGGCGGAGCTGCGCTGGATTTGCGACGCGGACGCGCGACGTCTTGAAAAGATTGCGCGCCGCTATCCTTCGGCGCGCGCGGCCTCGGACTTCCGCGAGCTGCTCGCCGACCCTCGACTCGACGCCGTCGTCATAGCCACGCCCGTCGCCACGCACTACGCATTCGCGCGCGCCGCGCTCGAAGCCGGAAAGCACGTCCTCGTCGAAAAGCCTTTCACGGCGAGCGTGCGCGAGGCCGAGGAGCTTATCGCGCTGGCCGAACGGCAACGGGTCGCGCTGATGGTTGACCACACGTTCATCTATACGGGCGCGGTGCGCCGCATCAAGGAGCTTGTGACCAACGGCGAGTTCGGCGAGCTGCTTTACTTCGACTCCGTCCGCGTCAACCTCGGTCTGTTCCAGCACGACGTGAACGTCGTATGGGACTTGGCCCCGCACGACCTCTCGATCATGGATCACGTCGTCGGGCGCGAGCCTACGTCGCTCATGGCGACGGGCAGTTGCCACATACAGCCGGGCCTTGAGAACATCGCCTACGTCCAACTGCGCTTCGACGATTCGATGATTGCCAACTTCCACTTCAACTGGCTCTCGCCCGTCAAGATTCGCCGCACTCTCATCGCGGGCAGCCGACGCATGATCGTCTACGACGACATCGAGCCGACCGAGAAGGTGCGCGTCTACGACAGCGGCGTTGACCGCGCCTCCGCGGGCGCGGACGAAGAGGAGACGTACAAGACGCTCGTCAGCTACCGCACGGGCGACGTGTGGGTTCCAAAGCTCGACCCCACGGAGGCGCTGCGCTACGTCTGCGCCGAGTTCCTCGACTCGATCAAGCATTCGCGCCCCTCCATCTCGGACGGCGCGGCGGGCCTGCGCGTCGTCCGCCTGCTCGAAGCGGCGCAGCAATCAATCAACGAAGGCGGGCGGTGGATAAAACTTTAGTAAGGAGATGCTATGCCTAGATACGAACATCGAGTTTTCCGTGTCAAAGTTGAATGGGATGGGGGAGATTATTATCTACAGGCAATGATCCAGAAAAGTGAATGGATGAACGTGGATCATCTTGGCGAGAAGGGCTGGGAGTTTATTGCCTTTGTCCCAAATCACGAAGTCTATATCAATGCTTCATTCAAAGACGGTGAGTTGCCATTTGTGCGGCTGGCCGTCTTCAAGCGACAAATGGAAGAGGGCGAGGAAATGGATTGGGGTGTCACCCGCGCTCACTGATGAAAGCAATCGCCGATGTCAACAACCGTGACTAAAATGCAAGTCCCCTTGCTCGACCTGAAGCAGCAACACGACGCGCTGCGCGACGAGTTGCGCGCGGCTGTCGGGCGCGTGCTTGACTCGCAGCAATTCATACTCGGCGAGGACGTGCGTCTGCTCGAAGCGGAGCTTGCGCGCTACACCGGGACGCGCCACGCCGTCGGATGCGGGTCTGGGTCGGACGCGCTGCTGCTCGCCTTGCTCGCGCTCGACGTAAGAGAGGGCGACGAAGTCGTGACGACGCCCTTCACCTTCTTCGCCACCGCGGGCGCAATCGCACGCACCGGCGCGCGCCCGCGCTTCGTTGACATCGAGCCGCGCACATACAACATCAACCCCGCGCTGCTGGAAGCCGCCATCAACGAGCGCACGCGCGCGATTCTGCCCGTCCACCTCTACGGCCAGTGCGCGGAGATGGACGAAATCATGCGCGTCGCAAACGCACACGGCATTCCAGTCATCGAGGACGCGGCGCAGGCCATCGGCGCGCAAGACCGCGGGCGTCAGGCGGGCGCGATGGGCGCAATCGGGTGTTTTAGTTTCTACCCGACGAAAAACTTGGGCGCGGCGGGCGAGGCGGGTCTGGTAACTACGAACGATGACGAACTCGCCGCGCGCCTTCGGCGACTGCGCGTACACGGCGGCGCGACCGAGTATCACCACGAAGAGGTCGGCTTCAACAGCCGGCTCGACACGCTCCAAGCCGCAATTCTGCGCGTCAAGCTCCCCCACCTCGACTCTTGGTCTGAGGCGCGTCGCGAGCGGGCCGACGCGTACACGCGCATGCTCCTTGATGCCGGACTCGCCGAAGTCGTCACGCCGCCCTTCGTCCGCCCCGACGCGCGACACATCTTCCACCAGTACATCATCCGCGTCTCCGCGACGAGGCGCGACGCGCTCATCGAGCATCTCAAAGCGAGCGGCGTCGGCACGAAGATTTACTACCCCGTGCCGCTGCACATGCAGGAGTGCTTCCGCT
>DASQLL010000071.1:0-3341 GCA_035630035.1 Pyrinomonadaceae bacterium
CGATCCCTCGAACTCGCAGGTCGCGTCGCGGTACTTGATCCACGCAAGCTCTGCCCCCTTCAACTGCGCGCGCTGCTCGTCGTCGAGCATGGCGGCGAAGCGGTTGTAGACCTTGTTCAGCTCGGCGTCCGCGGCCTCGTGCTCTTTGCGCGCGCACTGGTTCATCTCGGCCTGCGTGGCCGCGTCTTCGCAGGGGTTTTGCTGCTTCTGTGCCTTCTGTGCGTCAGAAGCGGCGACGAACGGCAGCAGACACGCGACGACGAGGAGGCCGAGGGCGATTCTTTTTGTCTTCATCTCGATTCAAGTTCAGGCGGCGGCGCTCTCAGCCGTCCCGTTGATGAGTCTCGCGTAGTCGCCGCTCTCGACCCAGCTCAAAATCTCCGCGACGCGCCAGACGGGGAAGGGGTGCGTGAGACCCGCGTTGATGATGTCGGCCCAGAAGCGGTCGAGCGCCTTCTCGTCGTAGTTCTTCTGGAAGTCGCGCGCTTGGACGAGGAACTGCTCGTAGTCAACCTTCGACGCGAAAGTGCCGCCGCAGAGCTTCATCATCGTGCGCCCGATAACGTCCGCGTCCTGCGTGACGAGCAGCGCGGCGCGGTCGCACGAAAGCTCCGCGCGTCGCGCCCAAGCGAGCAGCGCCGAACGCATTGTGACCGAGAGCAGTTGCGCGACCAGAGCGGCGATGGGCGCGGCGGCGATGGCGACGTTGGCGAGAGCTTCGAGCAGACGCGCGGCGGTTAGATAAAGAACGTGTTCGGCGTGTATGTGGCCGACCTCGTGCGCGATGACGGCCAGAGTCTCCTCGTCGTTCAGACGCTCGATGAGCTGCGAGTGAAGGACGATGACGGGCCTTTTGACGCCGCCGGTGAAAGCGTTGACCGTGGGGTTCTGCTGCACGAAAAGCTCCGGCATGTCCACGCCGAGCGTCGTGCATGCGACCTGCAACTTGGCGTAGAGGTCGGGGCACTGTTTCGGCGTTACCTTGACCGCGCTCGCCGTGAAGATGACGCGGATGGCAGACTCGCCCGTGACTTCGAGCAGTTTTTTGAGCGCCGTGTCAATTCCGGGGATGGTCTTGAGCGCGGCAAGCGCGCGGCTGTCGAGCGGGTGGATGTAGGAATGCTTGTCGAGGTCTGCGAACTTCTTGTGCGGCTCGTCCGAGAGCGGCAGACGGCAGCGCCCGCACATCGCCTGCCTGCCGTCCGTGCGCGTCTGGTTCATCTGCCCGCAGTAGCGGCAGCGCATCGTGTCGCCGCCGCCTTCGCCCGTTGCGATTTCTAAATCCGCCATCTTTACTCCCCTTTTGAAAACGAGATTGACAGGACGGCTGGGAAGACTCGAACGCCGCGAGAGCCTGTCTGCATCGCGCAAGTATCAACGATTGCGCGGCGCGAGGGCAAGCGGTGATGAAGCTATTAGCTATTAGCTTTTAGCTTTTAGCGGATTAGGACGAGGAGTTTAATTATCAGCAGTCGCGCGCCCAAGGGCGGCTGCCGTGAGCTAACAGCTAATAGCTAACAGCTAACCGCTTTAATGCCTGAAATGCCTCACGCCCGTGAAGACCATCGCGAGGCCGTGCCCGTCGGCGGCGGCGATCACTTCTTCGTCGCGCACGGAGCCGCCGGGTTGTATGACGGCGGTGATGCCTTGCTTCGCGGCTTCGTCAACGCCGTCGCGGAAGGGGAAGAAGGCGTCGGATGCCAGCACCGCGCCGCGCACGGGAAGCTGCGCGCGCATCACGCCGAGGCGCACCGAATCAACGCGCGACATCTGACCCGCGCCGACGCCGACGGTCTGCCCCGCGCGCGCGTAGACGATTGCGTTCGACTTCGTGTGCTTGCAGACCGTCCATGCGAAGAGCAGCGACTCGACCTCTTCGTCGGTCGGCGCGCGCTGCGTCACGACCTTCAGACTGTCGCGCGTCAGGCGATGCGTGTCGCGCGTCTGGACCAGCACGCCGCCTGTGATGCGCTTGAAGTCGAGACCTTCGGGCTGATGCGCCTCGCCCGCGCGCAGTATGCGTAGGTTCTTCTTCGACTTCAGAATCTCGACCGCCGAGCTGTCGAAGTCCGGCGCGACGACGACCTCCGTGAAAATCTCTGTGAGGGCGCGCGCCGCCGCCTCGTCAACCGTGCGGTTGAATGCGACGACGCCTCCGAAGGCGGAGACGGGGTCGGTGGCGCGCGCGCGCCTGTAAGCTTCTTCGAGCGACGCGCCCGTGCCGACGCCCGAAGGGTTCATGTGCTTGATGATCGCGCACGCCGCCGCGTCGAAGTCGCAGACGAGCTGCCACGCCGCGTCCGCGTCAACGTAGTTGTTGAACGACATCTCCTTGCCGCCGAGCAGTTCGGCATGTGCGATGCCTCCTTCCGCGCCCGTGTAGTAAAGCGCGGCAAGTTGGTGCGGATTCTCTCCGTAGCGAAGATCGGAAATCTTGACGATGGTCTGATGGACTTCCCGCGGAAGGCTGTTCGCAACGTCCGTCGAGACTTCTTCACCGACCGCAGCCGGGCGCTCTTCTTCGACGAACTTGCGGGCTTGCCATGAATTGAGAAAGTCGAAGATTGCCCCGTCGTAGGCCGACGTATGCGCGAAGGCGTGAAGGGCTAAGCGTTCTCTAGTCTCGGACGATAACGCGCCGTCTTTGAGCTTCATCTCTTCCAGAACTTCTTCGTAGTGAATCGGCGAAACGACGACGGCTACGTCATGGAAGTTCTTCGCGGCGGAGCGAACCATCGCGGGGCCGCCGATGTCTATCTGCTCGACGGCCTCTTCGAGCGTGACGCCCTCGCGCGCGATTGTCTGCTCGAACGGGTAGAGGTTGACGACGACCATGTCTATCGGCTCGATGCGATGCTCTTCGAGCGCGCGCGCGTGCTCGGGGTTGTCGCGGACGGCGAGGATGCCGCCGTGTATGCGCGGGTGCAAGGTCTTTACGCGCCCGTCCATCATTTCGGGAAAGCCCGTTACGTCCGACACGTCGCGCACGTCAATCCCTGCGTCGCGCAGCGTTTTGGCCGTTCCGCCTGTGCTGAGTATTTCTACGCCGAAGCCTTGCAGCGCGCGCGCGAGCTCGACGAGGCCGTTCTTGTCCGAGACGCTGAGCAGGGCGCGGCGGATTTGTCTGAGTCCTTCGGTTTTCTGTTCGGTCATAAGTTCACGTATGAAAAAAATGGAAGAGCGGAGGTCGGATTGTAGTTCAACTGAATGAAGAGTGTCATGTAAGTAACGCTCACCGCAGAGGCGCAGAGGACGCTGAGGAAGCGCAGAGGAATTCACAACCCTCTGCGCTTCCTCAGCGTCCTCTGCGCCTCTGCGGTGAGTTGCCAGTAACAATACAT
>DASQLL010000072.1:0-5448 GCA_035630035.1 Pyrinomonadaceae bacterium
TCATCGCGTAGGTCTTCGAGAACGAGCCGGCGATGCACAGTCGCGCTCGAAGCTCCGGTGGCAGCGTCGCCGCACTGAAGACCTCTGCGGGCGCGTAGACGAAGCGAAGGTAACATTCGTCGGAGACGACGTAGACGCCGCGCTCGGCGCACACCTCCATGACTTTGCGGAACTCTGCGGGCGCGATGACGCGGCCCGAAGGGTTCGAGGGCGAGTTGATGATGATGAGACGCGTGCGCGGCGTAATCGCGTCGGCGACCTGCCCGGCGGTCAGTTGAAAGCCTGTTGCTTCGGTGTCAATGAAGACGGGCCGCGCGCCCGCGAAGGTTGCGATTTCGGGGAAGGTGACCCAGTAGGGTTTCGGTATCAGAACTTCGTCGCCCTCGCCGCAGAGCGTGACGACCGCGTTGAAGATCGCCTGCTTGCCGCCCGCGGTCGCCATCACTTCGGCAGCGTCGAGCCGCGCGCCGAACTCGCGCTCGTAGTAGCCGACGATTGCCTCCTGAAGCTTTCGCGTGCCCGCGGTCGGCGTGTACTTTGTCTGCCCCGCGCGCATCGCTTCGGCGGCAGCATCCTTGATGTGTTCGGGCGTGTCGAAGTCCGGCTCGCCCGCGCCGAAGTCAACAACGTCAACGCCCGCGGCCTTCAACGCGAGCGCGGCCTGCATCGCCGCGAGCGTCGAAGACGGCTGCATCCGCGCGACGTTGGGCGAGGGGCTGAAACTGAGTTCCCTGACGGTCTCTGCCATCGGTTTGCCTGACTCTTTGGAGGTTGGACGAGCGTAAGGAAGATGGTAGCCGCATTCACGAGCGCGCGCAACACCGACCGTGCGCGTGAAAGAAAACGGCGGCAGGTCTTCCCGCCGCCGCAAAATTTAAGTGTTGGTCTCGACTACTTCTTCTTCGAGCTGCCCTTCTTCGCTCCGCCCTTTTTTGAGCCGCCTTTCTTCGACGCGCCGCCCGCCTTGCGCGCGCGCGTTGCGGCGGCCTTCTTCGCGGAAGCGGACTTCGCCGCAGCCGGGCGTTTAGCCGCGGCCTTGCCGCCCTTCTTACCGCCCTTCTTATAGGGCGACTTGTCTTCCTTCTTGCCGCGGCCCGAACCGCTCTTCTTGCCGCCGCCGGAAGCCTTGTTCACCGTCGCCCACGCACGGCGCTCGGCCTCCTCTTCCGACACGCCGCGCTCCTCGTAGCTCTCCTCGATATGCTCGGCCTGTCGCTTCTGCTTGTCCGTGTACGCGCCCTTGTCTCCTCTAGGCATTCTTGTCCCTCCTCGCATTAACTAAACGCGACCGCCGCTCAGCGAAGCGGGCGCGCTAAAGGTTTCAGGGAAAAGGTGAGGGAATTATATCACCGGAGCTAGGCGTGCGATTTCAATTTCTTCCGAGCTTGCGTCGCATTCGCTCTTCGACCGTGGCGGGGACGAGTCCTTCGATTGTGCCGCCGAGCGAATAGACCTCTTTGACTAGACGCGAGCTGACGTAGGAGTAAGCCTCCGCGGCCATCATGAAGACGGTCTCGATGCGCGGCTCCTGCCGTCGGTTCATCAAGGCCATCTGAAGCTCGTACTCGTAGTCTGAGATTGCGCGTATGCCGCGCACGACGGCGTCGGCCTGCTGCTCGACCGCGTAGCGCATCAGAAGCCCCTCGAACGAATCAACGCGTAGCACGCAGCCTTCGCACTCGATGAGCGTCAAAGCTTCTTCCAGCATCGCGCGCCGCTCTTCGACGCTGAACAGAGCTTGCTTCTCGTTGTTGACGAGCACGGCGATAACGATCTCGTCGAAGAGCTTGCAGCCGCGCTCGATGATGTCGAGGTGGCCGTTCGTCACGGGGTCGAATGAGCCGGGGTAGATTGCGCGTCGCATACCGGGGCGGTCGTCGTACTGTTTACAGTGGGTAAGAAGTCAAGACGCAACTTAACACAGCCGCGAACGTCAGACAACATTCGCGACTTGCGACCACGCCGCCGCTTAAATTGATGCCGACCGACCGAACGCTTACAACTCCTGGCACACGCAGTTCCACACCCGCCTTTCCTGAAGGAGGAAGCAGGCGTTCAAATTCGGGCAGGCGTTCTGGTCGCACTTGGGATCGTTGCCGCATTCACTAACGGCACATTGCGGCGGGGCCACAAATAGCGGGCCTTTGCACTGCTTACGCTGGCAGAATTCAAAACAGGCCTTCTGCCCGGCTTGCCTCAATTCCGCCAAGCGGGCGTTGTCGTCGCAGTCCTTAACGCAACGCTCCGAGTAGCCTGCGATCTCGACTCTGTAAGAGTCGCAGTCCGTTCCGGTCTCGGCGCGAATCTTGGTGACGATGTTCTGGAAGCAGTTGGCCGGCCCGGCTTGCTGTTGCAATAACTCTTGCTGCACGCGGTTGCCCGCGTCGCGCAGGCCGGGGGCGTCCTGTGTCGGAGGCGAAGTGCCGGGCGACATCTCGACGCGTATCGCCTGAAGGATTTTTTTATCCTGCTCACAGTTGGTCGTGGCGCATGTAGTTTGTAGAAGCGAGGAGACGAGGAGGATTAGGGTAAGCGAGGTGGCATGCAGGGACGCTCGATGCGCTTTCACGGAGTAGCCCTCCTTCAAATATCGTTCGAGGCGGCGCGCATTATTTCAGGTAACACGATGCAATTCAATAAAAAACTTCGACGCACACGCGCCCCGCGCTTCAAAGCCGTGAGCTTGACAGTCTCGCGCGGGCAGTGCTTCAATAACGCACAACAAACGTGGTGAGTTAAGGCGACTTGCGGCCACGTAAAATAAACCGCTAAACAGCTCGGCGCGTCTCGAAAGAAGAGGCCCGTTAAAATAAGGCTTATGCAGAAAGGCCCCGCGTTGTTTGGCGCGGGGCTTATGTTTGTGGGCTATGGTTCGCGAGCGACGCCGCCCTAAAGGAGTTATACAGCAAACCCGATGAGCAATTTTCTTGAGACTTTGAAAGAGCGCGTCGTCGTCTTCGACGGAGCGATGGGCACGAACCTGCACGCGCAGGGGCTGACGATTGAAGACTACGGCGGGCCGCAGTTCGAGAACTGCAACGAGCATCTACTCATCACGCGCCCCGACGCCGTCGAGAACGTCCACGCGGGTTTCCTCGAAGTCGGCTGCGACGTGATCGAGACCGACTCGTTCAACGGCACTTCAATCGTCCTCGGCGAGTTCGGCATCGCGCATCTGGCCTACGAGCTGAACGTGAAGGCAGCGCAGCTCGCGCGCCGCGTCGCGTCCGACTTCTCGACGAAGGATAGGCCGCGCTGGGTCGCAGGCTCGATGGGGCCGGGCACGAAGCTGCCCACGCTCGGACACGTCACGTACCTTGAGACGCGCGACGCATACGGCGAACAGGCGCGCGGCCTGCTCGACGGCGGCGTTGACATGCTCATCGTCGAAACGTGCCAAGACTTGCTCCAGTTGAAGGCGGCGCTGGTCGGCATCTTCCGCGAGTTCACACAATCGAAGCGGCGCGTGCCTGTCATCGCGCAGGTCACAATCGAGTTGCAGGGGACGATGCTGCTCGGCACGGAGATCGGCGCGGCTCTGACTGCGCTCGAATCGTTCCCGATTGACGTTCTCGGCATGAACTGCGCTACGGGGCCGCAGCAGATGACGGAGAACGTCCGATACCTTTGTCAGAACTCGAAGTTTCACGTCTCGGTCATACCGAACGCGGGCATCCCCGACAACGTCGGCGGCCACGCGGTCTTTCGCGAGACGCCGGAATCGTTCGCACCGGAGCTTCTGCACTTCGCGCGCGACCTCGGCGTCTCAATCGTCGGCGGCTGCTGCGGCACGACGCCCGCGCACATGCGCGCCGTGGTCGAGGCCGTCAAAGACGTGACGCCGCACATACGCGACGTGCCGACGACGCCCGCATGCTCGTCGCTCTACATTCAACAGCCTTACAGTCAGGACACGTCCTTCCTCATCGTCGGCGAGCGCGTCAACGCCTCCGGCTCGAAGAAGATGCGCGGGCTGCTCGGCGCGGAGGACTGGGACGGACTCGTCTCGCTCGCGCGCGAGCAGGAGCGCGAGGGCGCGCACGTCCTCGACGTTAACGTTGACTACGTCGGTCGCGACGGCGTGCGCGACATGCACGAGCTTGCGTCGCGGCTTGTGACGAACGTGCGCCTGCCTCTCATGCTCGACTCGACCGAGTGGGAGAAGATGGAGGCGGGCCTGCAACACGCGGGCGGCAAGTGCATTCTCAATTCGACGAACTACGAGGACGGCGAGCCGCGCTTCAAGAAAGTCTTCGAGCTTGCGCGCGAGTACGGCGCGGGCGTCGTCATCGGAACGATTGACGAGGAAGGCATGGCGCGCACCGCCGACGGCAAGCTCAGGATCGCGAAGCGCGCATACGAACAGGCGACCGGCGAACTTGAGTTCCCGGCCTACGACATCTTCTTCGACCCGCTCGCGCTGCCCATCTCGACCGGCATCGAAGAGGATCGCCGCAACGCGCTCGAAACCATCGAGTCCATCCGCCGCATCAAGTCGGAGCTTCCGGGTTGCTCCACGCTTCTCGGCGTCTCCAACGTCTCGTTCGGACTCTCACCCGTTTCGCGCGTCGTGCTCAACTCCGTCTTCCTGCACGACGCGGTCGAGGCCGGACTCGACGCGGCCATCGTCAACGCGAGCAAGATCGTGCCGCTCAATCGCATCAGCGAGCGCGAGCTTGAAGTCGCGCGCGAGTTGATTTACGACAAGCGCCGCTTCGAGGGCGACGTTTGCGTCTATGACCCGCTGACGGAGTTCACGAAACTCTTCGAGGGCGTTTCGTCGAAGACCGTCAAGCAGGATACGAGCGATTTGCCCGTCGAAGAACGCCTCAAGATTCACATCATTGACGGCGAGAAGCAGGGGCTTGAGGACAATCTCAAGCTCGCGCTCCAAAATTACGCCGCGCTCGACATCGTCAACGACATACTGCTCGACGGCATGAAGACCGTCGGCGATCTTTTCGGAAGCGGGCAGATGCAGCTCCCCTTCGTGCTGCAATCCGCCGAAGTGATGAAGGCCGCGGTCAAGTTCCTCGAACCCTTCATGGAGAAGAAGGGCGGAGCGACGGCGAAGGGCACGATGGTCTTAGCGACCGTCAAGGGCGACGTTCACGACATCGGCAAGAATCTCGTTGACATCATCCTTACGAACAACGGCTACCGCGTCGTCAACCTCGGCATCAAGCAGACAATCGAGACCATTCTGCACGCATACGAAGAACACAGTGCGGACGCCATCGGCATGAGCGGGCTGCTGGTCAAGTCAACGCTCGTGATGAAAGAGAATCTTGAGCTGATGACCGAGCGCGGCATAAGCGTGCCTGTCGTCCTCGGCGGCGCTGCGCTCAACCGTCGCTACGTGGACGAAGACCTGAAGTCGCTCTACAAAGGCACGCTCTTCTACGCGAAGGACGCCTTCGACGGCCTTCACATCATGGACACGCTCAA
>DASQLL010000073.1:0-8620 GCA_035630035.1 Pyrinomonadaceae bacterium
ATCCTTGAGCGCGTCTCGTCGCGCGTCGGCGACGAGCGCGTGCGCGTCTACAAGGTGCGCTGCTTCGAGACGCCGACGAGCGTCGCTACTTATCAGGTGGACTAAACCGTATAACTCCGCAGCCCCGGAGGGGCAACGGAAATTAGCCGGGGGTGAGCGAGTCCGAAGCGAGCCGTGAGGCGAGCGAAGGATGAGCGCAACCCCCGGAACCCGCCGCACAAAATTGAATCCGCCCCGGCAGGGGCGGCGGACGCGACGATCATCATCAATCACGACGTAACTGCCGTGACGCGCGTTCCGCCGCCCCTGCCGGGGCGGAATTTTTTTGTTTGGGGCGTTCCGGGGGCTACGTTTCGGCGTTCGCCTCCGGCTCACGCCTCTAACTCACCCCCGGCTAATTTCCGACGCCCCTCGCGGGGCTTCACTTAAATCTCACGCCAGTCAGTTCGGGCCTTGCGAGTTGCGCGGGTTTGTTGTCGGAAGGGAAGTTGATGCCGATGGCGGGCGTCGCGATTTTGTTCGGCTCGATCTCATCGGTCGTAACGACCGTGCGCTCGCGTATGACGTTGCCCTTGAGGTCGAGGCCGGCGACGTGAAATTCGAGGCCGCTCACGGTGCGTCCCGTGAAATTGCGAACGGTCGGCTTCATCGTTACGACGAAGTTGCCGAGTGCGTTCGCGCCGATGATCGCGTCCTCGTCGGGGTCGAACTCTACGACGAGACGATCCGGCGCAGGGAAATCGGGCGAGCCGGGGCGTATCGCGCCTTCGAGCCGCTCCTCGCCCGGACGCGTCGCGGGACGCGTAGCCATGTACGCGAGTCCGGCGACGAGTAGCGCCGCGACGATTGCTACTGCGATGAAGATAATGCGGCGCGACCCGTCGGCCTCTTCCTTACGCGGCTCGAATGACATCATAACTTCTTCCCTCGCGAAAGAAATAAAATCTCATCCACCTTGTAACTGATAAAAGCTGAACGCTGACGGCTGAATGCTAATCGCTCTTTTCAGACGGCGCGTAGGCGGCGCTCAAACTCTTCGGGCGACGACAGCCCGCGCGCGCTGACGAGCGAGCCTGTGCCCGTCCGCGGCTGCGCTTCGCGCGGCCAAGTGACGCGGAAGCGGCTGCCCTCGTCCGGGCGACTGTCAACCGTTATCTTGCCTTCGAGCAACTCGACGATCTTGCGCGTAAGCGCTAGTCCCAACCCCACGCCGCCGAACGAGCGCGCGAGGCGGTCGTCAACCTGCCGGAAGTCGTCGAAGATGTACGAGAGCGCGTCGCCCGAAATTCCTATCCCCGTGTCCGTGACTTCAATATACCACCGATCCTCGCCGTCCGGCGCGGCCTCCACGTGAACGCGACCGGCGGACGTGAACTTGAGAGCGTTGCTCACGAGACACGTGATGACCTGCGTCAGACGGCGACGGTCTGTGCTGACGCTTCCAAGCTCCGGCGAGACCGAGGCCGTAAGCTCGATGTTCTTCTCGCGCGCCTCGTCCGCGAAACTCGCGGCCACAGAGTCCACTATATCGCCTACGCCCAACTCCTCGATTTGCATGGCGGAGCGTCCGGCCTCAAGCCGCGAGTAGTCGAGCATCCCATTCACAATCTCAAGCAGCGCGCGCCCGTTGCGCTCCATGCGCGTTACCGCCTCGTGCTGTGAAGGCGCGAGCGGCAGCGAGGGGTCGCGCGCGAGTAACTGGCACATGCCGATGATTACGTTCAGAGGCGTCCGCAGCTCGTGCGACATGCTGCCGACGAAGGCCGACTTCATTCGGTCGTGCTCGCGCAGTCGCTCGTATGCGAGGAGCAGTTCGTCGTGACTCCTGACCTCTTCCGTGATGTCGCGGAAAACTGCGACGACGCCCTCGGCGCGTCCGCCGTCGCCGACCAGAGGCGTCGCGCTCGCGGAAAGCACGCGCTCTTCGCCGTCGCGGCGCAGAAGCTTGTACTGCTCGCCGGAGACGAACTCTCCGCGCTCGCTCGCGCGGCTTATGGGCGTCTGCTCCGGCGCGAGCAAGCGCCCTTCGCGGTCGCGCAAAGCCATGTCCGTGAGCAGAGCCTGAACGCCGTCGCGAAACTCGCCCGGCTCGCGACCGAGTATGCGCGCCGCCGCGCGGTTGACGCGGTAGCGACCGTCGGCGTCAACGATGACGACGCCCTCGACCATCTGGTTGATGACGCTCGCAAGCTCCGCCGCGCGCGACTTCTCCGCCGCGAAGGCCGCGGTCGCCATGCGCTCGGCGCGGACGCGCTTGGAGACCTCCGACAGAATGACTATTAGATCGCCGCGCCCCTCGCTTTGTTCCATCACGGGCCAGACGATCACGTCCCAGAACTTCTGCGCTTCGTCGCCGCCCGCGCGCGCGGCCAGATCGAGCGGCTGTCCGTAGTTGACGAAGGCGCGGCGCGTGCGGCGCACGTCCTCGACGGCTTCGCTCAGAACGGCCATCCCCGCGGCTGCCTCGTACAGACCGCGCCCCGTAATCTCCGATGCGGCGCGTCCCGTAAGCCCCGCAAACGCGGAGTTGACTTTTCGCACGACTAGCTTCGCGTCGAGCACGACGACGCCGAGCGGGAGGCTGTCCAAAACCTCGCCGATGAACGCGCTTTGTCGCTCGACTGCCTCGAACTTGGATTCGAGACTTTCGGCCATTGCGTTGAAGCTCTCGGCGAGCGTCCCGACTTCGTCTTCGGTCTCTACGCGCGCGCGCTCGCCGAGATTGCCCTCGCCGATTGTGGAGGCCGCCGCGGCAAGAGTTCGCAAGGGTCGCGTGAATCGCCCGACGGCCCACACAGCGAGCATGGACGACACCGAGAGCGCGAGCGCCCACGCCGCCGTCAGCAAAAGTATCGAGCGGCCCGTGTCCGCGGCGGGCACACCGACGGCGACACTCCACCCCGACGCGTCGGCGCGCGTTGCGCTCGTCACGCGACTCACGCCGTCGCTCCAACGCACACGTCGAATTTTTGTTGGAAGTGTTTCCGGCGCGAGCGCAGTCACGCCCGGCTGTAGCATGAGCGCATGGCCCGCGGCGTCGAAGACCGTAATGGTTGTCTGCCCGCCTGCGACCGAAAGTCGCGCGAGGCGCGCGTTGAGCGCTTCGGCATCCGCCTGCGAAAGCGTCTGCGCGTTAGCTGCCGCGATATGTCGTTCCGCGGCCCACGATTCGATGGTGGTCGCGGCGGCCTCGGCCTCTATGCGTGCGATAGCGGCAGACCGTTCGGCGATACTCTTCTGATAACTGTGTAGTTGAAAGAGACTGACGATTAGCACGGGCAGAGATAGTACGCCAAGTATCAAGAGCAGCTTGGCGCGCACGTCGAGCGCGTTATGTCTTTTCCCCGACTGTCTCATTCCCATCGCGCTCCGCACAGCGAGTTAACCTTGACGACGCACGCGCGGCGGCGGCCAGACCGACCCGCGCGTCGGGATAACGGGCCGGAGACTTGCCGCGTAAACCAGAATCGCCTGTGCTATCAACTCATCGAAGAAAAGGCCCGCGCACCTGAGCGCGTCGTGCATCTCGCGCGTGTCCGTTTCCCCGACGCCATGCGCCTCATGCCAAAGAAATTCGTTCAAAGCATCGTTTAAAAGCATCAACTCGCGTGCCACTTCGTCGAGTAGTACACCTTGATGAAATCGCGACCGCGCGAACCCGCGCACACGCCGCGCGGCCTCGCAGATTTCCTCCACGTCCGCCCTCTCGTCGAGCAGATAACCGAGTTCTTCGAGCATGTCGGGGATGTGCTCTATCAGCTCGCGAAAAGAGAGCAGAGTCGCGAGGTCTGTGCGCCGGTCGGCGTAGACTTCATCAACCCACGCGCGCGTGAACGGATCGAGATGCTGGCGGAAAAGTGTTGAGAAACGTCTGGGCATGAGAGAGCTGTTAGCGTTCAGCTTTCAGCTATCAGAAACGGACGATCCGCCGTCAACCATCGGCTTTCGATTTTGAGATGTCCGATCCTTTGCTTTCAAAAGTTATGACAAGAGGGATGAGACACCACTTGAGGCCCACTTCGATCACAAAGAGTCAATCAACATAATATGCAGAGAGCTAAAAACTAAAAGCTGACAGCTTTTTTATTTCCCCGTCAAATGGTTGAGAAGCTGTATGAGCTGGTCGAAATCAATCGGCTTGGTGACGTATTCGTTACAGCCGGCGGCGAGGGCTTCGGCGTGGAAATCCGCCGAGTCGTGCGCGGAGACCGCGACGATGGGCACTTTGCTCAGCCCGTTGCGCTCGCGTATCTGCCTCGTTGCGGCGAGGCCGTCGAGCTGCGGCAGGCTCAAGTCCATCAGAATTATGTCGGGTAGCTCAGTCTGAGCTTTCTCGACGGCTTGCTTGCCGTTGACGGCCTCGACCACACGGTAGCCGCTCATTTCGAGCAAACGCCTCATCATGAAACGGTTATCCTCGAAATCCTCGACCACCAGAACGGTCGGACGCGAGTCGCTTTTCTCTTCCATGCCGCACTTCTCCCCCTGCCTCTCGTTCAGCGTTAAGACACTCAAACCTTAACTCCTGCGTATCACTAGCAAACACTCAATTTTTTTGTTAAGATGCCGCATCGAAACGCGACACAAAAAACACCGACGGTAGGGTTTAATCCATACATGATTTGAAGGCTTTCAGAGCCTTTCAGAGCGTGGATGTTTACCCGGCAGAAGCCCTCGGCGGCAAGCATGAAGCCTTTAAAATCAGAGCTACAAGACGAACAGACGCTTCGCGACCTCGGAAGCGCGTCCGTGCAGATCGTCCACGACCTCAAGAATCAGTTAAACGGTCTCAAACTCTATGCCACCTTTCTACGCAAGCGCATGGAGAAGAGCGAGCGGCCCGCGGACGAGCTTGAGACCATCGCGAAGTTGATGTCGGGACTTGAGCGCGCCGCCACCGACATGACGCTTCTCATACGCTACGGGCGTCCGCTTGAGCTTCGCCGCAAGCCCGGCACAGACCTCGCGCGCCTGCTCGAAGCTGCCGCCGACCCCGCGCCCATCAAGGCCGACGCAGGCGTCTCTTACGTTGGAGACTTCGACTCCGTTCTGCTCGCGGAAGCTCTGAAGAATATCACTACGGGCGGTCGCGGCGAAGCGCAGGCGACGGACGACAACACCGCGGAGGTCAGGCTCAGACGCGAAGAGACGACGGACGGAGGCGTGGCCGTCGTCGAGTGGCGCGGCGTCGGCCTGCCCGACGACGATGACGATCCGTTCCGAAGCTTCACAGGGAGCGGCATGCGTCTGGCGCTCGCGGCCAAAATAATAAACGCTCACGGCGGCGAAGTCGTGCGCGACGGCGGCGTGCTGCGCGCGCGACTGCCGCTACAGGAACGCTGAAGTATGAACGCTGAACGATGAACTAAAAAGATTGTCAGTTGCTCTTTAGTTCATCATTCAGCGTTCTGAGTTCATATTTTTCAAAAAGGGGATCACAAGGTGGAACGTAAGGACGTGCGAATTCTCGTGGTGGACGACGAGCCTTCGATGGTCGATTCGCTCAGGCAGAATCTGGCCGAGGAGGGCTACAATGTTGACACCGCCCCCAACGGGACACGCGCCATCGAATTGTTCGACGGCAGCGGGCATCACATCGCTGTGTGCGACCTCCAACTGCCCGACAAGGACATGAACGGGATGGACGTGCTTCGGCACATCAAGGACACGCGCCCCTCGACGGAGGTCATCGTGATGACGGGCTACGGCACGGTCGAGCGCGCGGTCGAAGCGACGAAGGCGGGCGCGTTCTGGTTCCTCGAAAAGCCCTTCGACTTCGAGGTGCTGCTCCCGCTCGTCGAGCGCGCTTTGGAGCGGCACGAGCTGATGACCGAGACCGAGTCAATGCGCCGCCAGCTCTCGACGCGCACAGAGTTCTTCAACATCATCGGCGCGTCGCGGCAGATGCAGCAGATTTACGAGACCATCGAGTCGGTCGCAAAATCCGACGCAAACGTCCTCATCGTCGGCGAGTCGGGGACGGGCAAAGAGCTTATCGCCAACGCCATCCACTACAACTCGCTCCGCGCCAAGAAGCCCTTCATCAAGGTCAACTGCGCCGCGCTCCCCAAAGAGCTTATCGAGTCGGAGCTGTTCGGCCACACGAAAGGCGCGTTCACCGGCGCGCATGCCGACAAGGACGGACTCATTCAGCACGCAGAGGGCGGCTCGCTCATGCTCGACGAAATCGCGGAGATGCCTGTCGAGCTTCAGCCTAAACTTTTGCGCGTCTTGCAGGAGCGCAGCTATCGCAAGCTCGGCTCGGAGAAGACCTACCCCGTTGACTTCCGTCTCATCACCTCGACGAACCGTCTGCCCGCCGACGCAATCCGCGACGGGATTCTGCGCGACGACCTCTTCTACCGCATCTCGACCATTACGATTCACGTCCCGCCGCTTCGCGAGAGGAGCGAGGACATACAACTCCTCGCCGAATACTTCCTCAAGCAGTACGCGCGCAAGTACCAGCGCTCGATAGGCGGCATCTCGCAGTCGGCCTACCAGCGCCTGTTCGGCCACGGGTGGCCGGGCAACGTGCGCGAGTTGCAGAACGTGCTTGAGCGCGCCGTGCTGCTTGCCAAGACCAACAAGATCGAGCCGGTTGACCTGCCGTTCGAGAACGGCTCGCTCCCCGAAAAGGTGGGCGGCGGCGCGAGCTGGGACGTGCCGCCCAACATGACGCTCGAAGAGATCGAGAAGCTCGTCATCGAGCGAACGCTCCAGCGCACGAACGGCAACAAGCAGGCCGCGGCCAACCTGCTCGGCATCTACCGACCGCGCCTCTACTCGAAGATCAAGAAGTACAACATAGACATCCCCGCGCTCGTCGCGACGTAAGGCGAAAGCACTGGTTTGCTTTTGAGTTGAGTGTGCTCAAGGTCAGCCTCACCGCAGAGGCGCAGAGAGCGCAGAGGGGGCGCAGAGAGAATTCAATTTTCTGCGCCCCCTCTGCGTCCTCTGCGCCTCTGCGGTGAGTATCGCCTTTGTAAACTCAATCTAAGATTGATTCAGGGCTTTACCATTTAGCATCTTCCGCAAGCGGCCCTTACGGCTCCGTCGCCGGACTCTCATTCACAAACAATTCTTCAAGCGCGTTGCCTACGGGTTGAATCGCGACGAGGCGCGCCCCCGCCGAGCGGACTGCGCGGAGCGCGTCGTCAACCTGAGCCTCGGACGCGACTTCGACGCGAGCGCCGCCCGGCGTCGGCGTCACGCGCGCGCCTTCCACTCTCGCGAGCGCCGTTTCGAGCCTCGCGGCGTCCGCCCCCGTCAATACGATCTCCATCGAACGCTCGCCATCCATACTTCGCAACTCGTCGAGGCGTCCGACGTGCGCGAGCTTTCCGCGTCGGAGGATGGCCGCGCGGTCGCACAAAATTTCTATGTCGGCGAGGATGTGCGAACAGAGAAACACGGTCGCGCCGCCGACGCGCAAAGATGCGATGAGGTCGCGCACCTCGCGCCGCCCTATGGGGTCGAGGCCCGACATCGGCTCGTCCAGAAAGACAACAGCCGGGTCGTTGACAAGCGCCTGCGCCAGACCGACGCGCTGCAACATCCCCTTCGAGAATTTCCGCAACTGCTTGTCCCAACTCTTCTCGTCCAGACGCACGCGCGCGAGCAAATCTTCAGCGCGACGCTTGCGCTCAGAGCGCGCGTAGCCGAAAAGCTCCGCGCAGTATTCTAAAAACTCGCGCGCCGTCAGGTAGTCGTAGAAGTAAGGATGCTCAGGCAGGTATCCGATCTCCGCGTGCATGCGCGTGTCCGCGATGTCGCGACCGAGTATGCGCGCCGTGCCGCCCGTGGGGTACATCAGGCGCATGAGGAGCTTGAGCGTCGTCGTCTTGCCCGCGCCGTTTGCGCCGAGGAAGCCGAAAATCTCGCCGCGCCCCACGTCGAGCGTGAGCGAGTCGAGCGCGCGCACCTTGCGCTTGCGGAAGAATCCGACCTCGTAGTCCTTCGTCAGATTTTGAATCTCGACGGCCTGTGTCATCTCGAAACCTCGTGAATCGTGAATCGTAAATCGTGAATCGTAAAGGGCGGTCTCTATTTACGATTCACGATTTACGATTCACGGCTTTTACTTCTTCGGAATTGGCGAACGCTCGTCGAGCTTCACGTCGCACGCGGCAGAATCGAGAACGTAGGGAACATCAGCCGGGTCGAGCGGCGTGCCCGCGGCGTCGAGCCTCAACTTCGCCGAACGGAGCGCGGGCGCAATCTCACGCCAAGAAGCGGGGCAGCGTGCGGCGCGCGTCTGAAAGTCCGCGAGCGCGCGGCGTATCAGGTCGCGCTCGTCGAGCGAGTCGAGCTGCGCGAGTCGCTTTTGGGCGAGCGTCTTAATCTGCTCGTCGCCGGATTCGTCCTGCATGCGGCGGTACATCTCGCGCGCCGTCTCGCGGCTGCCGCCGCGGGCCTCCATCTGCGCGGCCATCGCGCTCATCCACGCGGGCGCGCCGGGCACGCGCGAGCCTGCGGCGTATGCGTCGCGAGCCTCAAGGTAGCGGCCCGCCTGCCAGTGTATGTAGCCGAGGTGATGGTAGAGCCTCCACTCAAGCGGTTTGGTGGCGATGCCTTTTTCGACCAGCCGGACGGCGGCGTCGCGGTCAATCGCCGGCAG
>DASQLL010000074.1:0-3426 GCA_035630035.1 Pyrinomonadaceae bacterium
ATCGTCGCCAACCGGCGCGACACGGGCGACGCGGCGGAGTACCGCTTCAAAGAGCGCGAGAAGCGCGTTGACAACCACATCCCGACGCGCGACCCCGTCATCTTCTTCGAGGTCACGCCGAGCGACGCCTCGGAGTTTTCGGGCGTGCTGCGCGTGCGCGGCGCGGAGATTGACGGCTACCGCGTGCTGCGCGCCGAAAGCCCCGCCGTGCCGAACGCAATCGCCGCGTTTCTACTTTACCTGCGCGACGAGACCGACAAGATTCCGCACGTCTACTTCGGCTGGAGCGAGGGCAACCCGCTCAAATATCTTTTGAAGTACATCGCGTTCGGCGAGGGCGACACCGCGCCCATCACGCACGAGGTTCTGCGCCAAGTCGTGGACGACCCCGAACAACGCCCCGCCGTCCACGTCGGCGGCTGAGCGGGATTGCGGAATGCTGAATGCGGATTCCGGTCGGCGTGTGTCTCTTCCGCCGGGGAGTCAGCGTAACGAGCGTGCCCTATCACTTGGAGAAGTGAAAGCCGTAAATCGTGAATCGTAAATCGTGAATAGAGCCGTTCTATCCATTCACGATTTACGATTCACGATTTACGGCTTTTAAGCAGAAGTGTACCGCCGTGGCGGCGTGCTCCGGGGGAGGGCGCGCGGCGGGGAGAAGTGTCGGGGCGTGTTTGCTGTGTGCCGGCGGCCTAGCTGTCGTGCCCGTCTGCGTTGCGGTTGACGAGGAAGCAGGAGCGGCAGAAGACGGGGCGGCCCTGCGACGGGTAGAACGGGACGGTCGTCTGCTGGCCGCACTGCGCGCACAGCACGGTGACTTCGATGCGCTGTCGCATCCCCGTGGCCTGTGCGGCGGCGATTGCCGCCAGTCGCTCGTTCTTGGCCTGCTTGCAGGGCTTGCAACGCTTCGGCTCGTTCCTCAATCCCTTGTCATGAAAGAAGAGCTGTTCGCCAGCCGTCCAGATGAAATCCTGACCGCAATCAACGCAGAGTATCGAGCGATCCTGGAACTCTATCTCCACTTGATCCCACTCTCCGTTGGTCTGTGACGACGAAATCTCTACTGCTTGAACCTGTGACATGGCGCTCATATCCCCTGTGAAAGAACCTGTGGCTTACAGCGTCGGTGAGAACTGACGGACAGAACTCTTGATAACTCCGGCTGCTGAGAGGGAACTGCTGTCGGGCTTATGGCCCGCGAACGGGCGTTGCGGAAATCCGCGAGGAAACGGGCCGCGACCCGGTCGAAACTACACAGACCGTCCTTCCGCGCCCGTCTATGACTCAGCACGGTATACATATCACGAATATGTGTCAAGAGCTAAGAGAAGTTTAACTGACCGGCTTGACAGTCGCGCGGGCGCATCGGCATCATCGCCGCGCACCTGATTCCGTATTCAACGAAGGCCGAACCGGAGATTTCCCACGCAATGAAAGTGTTGGTCATCGGCTCAGGCGGGCGCGAGCACGCGATCTGCCGTGCGCTCGCGAGCGGCGTGAGAAGCGCGCCGCTGCGACTCTTCTGCGCGCCCGGTAACGCGGGAATCGCGCGGACGGCTGAGTGCATTCCCTTGAGCGCGACGGACGTTTCCGCGCTCGCGGACTTCGCCGAGCGCGAGCGTGTTGACCTGACAATCGTCGGCGGCGAAGCGGCGCTCGCGGCTGGGCTTGCAGACGAGTTCGCGCGCCGCGGCCTCGCCGTCGCGGGGCCGACGCAGATGGCCGCGCGGCTCGAATCGAGCAAGGCTTTCGCCAAAGACTTCATGCTGCGGCACGGAGTCCCGACCGCGCGCCACCGCGTCGCAGACTCGATTGAAGAGGCGCGCGAAATTCTTCGTAGCGGCGAGTTCGGGACTGAAGACGCGCCTGTCGTCGTCAAGGCCGACGGACTCGCGGCAGGCAAGGGCGTCGTCGTTGCCCGCACACGCAGCGAGGCCGAAAGCGCGGTCGTCGAGATGATGGAAGGCGGGCGGGTCGGCGTCGAGGCCGCGCGGCGCGTCGTAATCGAAGAGGCGCTCATCGGGCGCGAGGCTTCACTCCTTCTTTGGACGGACGGGCGCGACTACGCCCTGATGCCGCCCGCGCGCGACCACAAGCGCGTAGGCGAGGGCGACACGGGGCCGAACACAGGCGGCATGGGCGCGATCACAGCGCCGGGCGTCCTCGACGACGAAACTCTGCGCTTTGCCGTCCGCGAGATCGTCGAGCCGACGCTCGCGGGCGCACGTGCGGACGGTCTCGACTTTCGCGGCATCCTCTTCATCGGGCTGATGCTCACGGAGGACGGCCCGCGCGTGCTCGAGTACAACGTCCGCTTCGGCGACCCCGAAGCGCAGGCGATACTCGTCCGTCTGCAAAGCGACCTATTTGAGATTTTCGACGCGGTCGCGCGCCGCACGCTCGGCGATGTGAAGGTCGAGTGGAGCGACGACGCCTCGGCCTGCGTCGTGTTGGCCGCGCGCGGCTATCCCGAACGGCCCGAAGCGGGCGCGCGCATCAACGGACTCGAAGAAGCGGCCCGCATCCCTTCCGTCCAAATCTTCCACGCCGGGACGACGCGCGCCGACGACGGCTCTTTCCTGACCGCGGGCGGGCGCGTCCTCGGCGTCACCGCCACGGGCACGACGCTCGAACAGGCTCTCGCGCGTTGTTACGAATCCGCCTCGCACATCAACTGGGACGGCATGCATTACCGGCGCGACATCGGCAAATGGCGGGAGGCAGACGGCAGGAGCAGGAGGCAGGGGCAGGAGGCAGGGAGTTGACCCAACAGGCGTCGGTGCTTTCAGTCTAACCATTCGACAGAGAATATTTTCTCCTGCCCCTGCTCCTGCCGTCTGCCTCCTGTTCCTGTCTCCTGCCGTCTTCGCTCTGGCGGGGAATCGGAAGCCTTGTTATACTCACAAGCAAGAGAGGGGTTTGGGCCTTTCGACGGCGGGTGAACCCGGCGGCGCGGACTTACGTACTACGTTGCGGCCACGGGGACGCCATAAGTTTTCTGGGCAGTTAGATTGTGAACATCCCCGGCGGCGAAAGTCTTTCGGGGGAGCGGGGGCGAAAAGAAGATGAGTGTGTGGGCGAGGCTGAAGCGTTCAGTGCGCGCGATGTTCGGCGGCATCATCGAGAAGACCGAAGACCCGGAGCTTATCTTGCAGCAGACCATCCGCGACATGCGCGACCGCGTGCCGGAATTGAATAACTCCGTCGCGCAGGTGATGGCGACCGAGCGTCTGCTCGCCAAGAATAAGGAGCGCCTCGAAGAGCAGGTCGTTGATCTCGACTCGAAGATCAAGGCCTCCATCAAGATGAACCGCGACGACATCGCCACGGCATACATCGGACAGCTACAGCAGGCGCAGCTCGACCTGTCGAAGACGGGCCAGCAACTCAACCACGCCGCACGCGCGTCCGAGCAGGCGCGCAAGG